>JANMJZ010000047.1:0-4851 GCA_031371635.1 Sphingomonadales bacterium
CCTTGCCGACCCGGCGTTCACGCGGGTGAATACCAAGGACAATACCCCCTGTGTCCTGTCGGTCGAGATGGTGCCGGGCGACAAGGTCCACATCGACGTCGCGGCCAAGGGCGGCGGCAGCGAGAACAAGTCGAAGTTCAAGATGCTCAACCCCAGCGACTCGATCGTCGACTGGGTGCTCGAAATGGTACCCCAGATGGGCGCCGGCTGGTGCCCGCCGGGCATGCTCGGCATCGGCATCGGCGGGACCGCGGAAAAGGCGATGCTGCTCGCGAAGGAATCGCTGATGGGCCACATCGACATGGCCGAGCTGAAGGCGCGCGGTCCCCGGACCGACATCGAAAAGCTGCGCGTCGAGATTTTCGACAAGGTCAACGCGCTGGGCATCGGCGCACAGGGGCTGGGTGGCCTTGCGACCATCCTGGACGTCAAGATCCTGGATTATCCCACCCATGCCGCATCGAAGCCCGTCGCGATGATCCCCAATTGTGCCGCCACCCGCCACGCGCATTTCACGCTCGACGGCACCGGCCCGAGCTTCCTCGAAACGCCGGACCTTGCCGACTGGCCCGATGTCGACTGGCAGCCCGACAGCGCCGCGATCCGCGTGGACCTCGACACGATTACCGCGGCCGACGTCCAGGGCTGGAAACAGGGTGACCGGCTGCTGCTCAACGGCAAGATGCTCACCGGCCGCGACGCCGCGCACAAGCGGATCGCCGACATGCTGGCGAAGGGAGAGCCGCTGCCCGTCGAGTTTGCAGGCCGCGTCATCTATTATGTCGGTCCCGTCGATCCCGTGGGCGAGGAGATCGTCGGCCCCGCCGGCCCCACCACCGCCACGCGCATGGACAAGTTCATGGACATGATGCTGGAGCAAGGCTTGCTGGCGTGCGTCGGCAAGGCCGAACGCGGCCCTGCCGCGACCCAAGCGATCGCAAAGCACAAGAGCGCCTATCTGATGGCGGTCGGCGGCGCGGCCTATCTGGTCGCGCGGGCGATCAAGGGCTCCAAAGTGGTGGGCTTCGCCGACCTCGGCATGGAGGCGATCTACGAGTTCGAGGTGAAGGACTTCCCGGTGACGGTGGCCGTCGATAGCGACGGCAACAACGTCCATACGCTTGCGCCGCAGCTGTGGTCGAAGAGGATCCGGGAAGAGCGATTGCTCGAACAGGCGTAGCAAGCCCGGTAGCGAGAAGATGGCCCCACTCGATTGTCACCCAGCCAGCGGCACGCACTTCCCCGTGCCCGGCCCGGCGACCACGCGCCCGGGCTTTGCCCCGGTGTGCTCGCCGTCCTTCAGCACCTGCACGCCGTTGACGAAGACGTGGCGCATGCCGACCGCGTAGCTTTGCGGCTTCGCGAAGGTCGCGGTATCGCCGATCTTCGCCGGATCGAAGATCGCGAGGTCGGCATAATTCCCGACCTTCACCGTTCCGCGCCGCGCGATGCCGAGATTCGCCGCGGGCAACCCCGACAGTTTGCGCACCGCATCCGCCAAGGTCACCGTCTTTTCGTCGCGCGCATATTTGCCGAGCACGCGCGCGAAATTGCCATAAGCGCGCGGGTGGGTGCTCGACAGCATGAAGACGCCCTCGTGCGCCTGGCTCGACGCGTCGGAGCCGAAGCTCATCCACGGCAGCCGGGTTTCGCGCGCGACATTGGCCTCGTTCATCGAGAAATAGGCGACCTGGATGCGCGATCCGTCGGTGACGATCAGGTCCGCCATGACCTCTTCCGGGCGCTGGGCGCGCTCCCGCGCGACTTCGCCCAGCGTCTTGCCGACGAGCGGGCGCAGCGCAGGGTTCTTGAAGGCGAGCAGGATCACCTTGTCGGGCTCGGTGACGACCAGGCTGGTATTCTCGCCCGCCGTCGCGCTGCGCATCTCGGCCAGCGCCCGCGCGCGCAGCTCGCGCTGTTTCAGCCGTTCGACCCAGGCCTCGACCCCGCCTTCCTGGATCCACAGCGGCATCGCGGCGTCGAAGCCGGTCGAACTCGCCGCATAGGTATACATGTCGGCCGTGATCTTCAGCCCGCGCGCCCGCGCCGCTTCGACCCGCGCGATCGCCGCGTCGATCTTGCTCCAGTTGGCGCGGCCCGATTGCTTGAAGTGATAGATCTCGGCGGGCGCACCCGATTTCTCGGCAATCTCGATCAGCTCGACGATGGCCTCGATCAGGCGTGGTCCTTCGTCGCGGATATGGCTGATGTACCTGCCACCGCACGGTGCCGCCGCCTGCATCAGCGCGACCAGTTCGGGCGTCTCCGCGTAGCTCGCGGGCGCGTAGATCAGGCTGCTGCCGACGCCCAGCGCGCCCTCGTTCATCGCGGTCCGCACCAGTGCCTGCATGGTCTTGAGCTGCGCCGGCGTCGGGTCGACGTCGTTTTCGCCGAGCACGTTGACGCGCACCGTCGTCGCCCCGACGAAGCTCGCAATATTCGGCGTGATGCCCCGCCCGGTCAGCCAGTCCTGGTATTGGCGCAAGCTGGTCCAGCCGATGGGGTATCTGATGTCGGCCTGGCGATTGACGGCATTGGTCTTCATTGCAGGGCTCAACGGTCCCATCGACGAGCCCTCGCCCATCACTTCGAGCGTGACGCCCTGCTTGGTGTCGCTCATGCCGCGCCCATCGGCGATCAGCGATTCATTGGCCCAGCTCAGCATGTTGATGAAGCCCGGGGCGACCGCGAGGCCCTTTGCCGCCACCACCCGTGCCGCCGTTCCGTGCACCGTCCCGACGGCCATGATCCGGTCGCCCCTGATCGCCACATCGCCGACATAGGGTTTGCCGCCCGTACCGTCATAGATCGTGCCGCCCTTGATGATCACGTCATAGGCGGGGCCGGGCGTGGCCCCCATCGTCACGAGCGCGACCGACGCCAGCAAGACCAGTCTGTGCACTGTCATTCCCCCTTTTTGCCCCCCGTGGCGAGCTGTTCCTCGATAGCCGTGAACGCCGACGCCCCCTTGGGCGCATCATCGGCAATGCCGGTGGCGAAGAAGGCGACCCCATTTCGCCGCTTCGTGTCGATCCACAAGCCGGAACGCAGGCCATAAGCCTCGCCCGCATGGCCGATGCGCCGCACGCCGTCACCGAACGGATCGTCATGGCATTCGTGGAGATTGGGTGTCGCCAGCGTCTGCACGGCGAGGCCATAGCTGCAATAGAAGCCGCCCTCGGTCTCGCCATTGCCGCCGTCGAACACCCATTGCGGCCGCGAGATCGTGGCGAGAGACGCGGGCTTCAGGAACCCTGCCCCGCTCCTTACGAACAACTGCCCGATCCGCGCCAGGTCCCGCGCCGAAACGCGCAATCCCCCTTGTGGGCTGAAGAGCGCGCCGTTGCTGCCGGGCACATAGCCCGACAGGTCGCAGCCAGCACCCTCCGCCTGCAGCCGCACCGGACAATCGGGGCGCGAGGTCGCAATGCCGTCTGTCCTTACCGTTCCGCTCATGTCGTACAGCACGACTTTGTGCCAGACCTTTGCATCGCTGCACGTCGTCCAGTTGTAGCAGGCATCGATCTTCAACGGTGCGAACACCAGCCGCGCCATCAGCCGGTCGAACCGCTCGCCCGTCGCCGCCTCCATCACGCTCGCCACGACCGGAAAATTGAGATTGGCATAGCGGAACCAGAACCCCGGCTTGTGCTCGCCATCCCAGGCCCGAAGGTTCCCGAGCCTTGTGCGCACCGTATCGCCGAGCGGGATGGCATAGTCGACATCGTCGCGCAGGCCGGTGGTGTGCGACAACAACATCCTGAGCGTCACCGGCAGGTCGGGATAGCCGGGGTGCCTCAGCGGCCAGCCCAGATATGCCGATACATCGCGATCGAGTTCAAGCTTGCCTGCCTCGACAAGGCGCATCACGCCGAGTGCAACGACAAGCTTCGACACGCTGGCGACACGGACCGGATCGTCGATCGTGACGGCGCGCGGCTTGCTGCGGTCGGCAAGGCCGGTGACCGTGCCCGTGCCGACCCGCTGCGCACCGAATTCCACCCGTGCCGTCGCCACCGGGGTTGCCGTCACGCTTGCCGTTGCAATCAGAAACGCTATCGCCGCCATGGCGGACAGAGTGGCGAGGCAGGATGCGGCGCGCAATCGAATATGTGGGCCGCGGCCTGTTGTGGCTGATGGTAATGCTGTGCCTTGCCTTCGTGATCGTCCCGAAATTCCTCGACCGCATCTATTACGACGGCCCGGCCAGCGGGCATTTCGACGGCGCGCGGTTCTTCAACCCGGACGGCGAAGACACCGCCGCCCCGCCGGGCGGGACCGGTCGCGGCAATTTCCTGTTCCGCTATCTCACCGGCAGCGACGCCCGCCCGCCCTGGCCCGACAAGGTCCGGTTGACGCCCGCCAAGCCCGAAGCCCGCGTCGAGGGCGAACGGATGGTCGCCACCTGGGTCGGCCATGCGACCTAGCTGATCCAGACCAACGGCCTCAACATCCTGACGGACCCGATCTGGTCCGACACCAGCGGCCCCTTCGGCATCGGCCCGCGCCGCATCGCGGAGCCCGGCATCCGGTTCGAGGATTTGCCGAGGATCGACCTCGTGGTGGTCAGCCATAATCACTACGACCACATGGACCTGGCGACGCTCAAGCGACTGTGGGATCGCGACAAGCCGCTGATCCTGACGAGTCTGGGCAATGACAAGGTGATCGCGGGCGCTGGTGCCAAGTCTGTCGCTGCGGAATGGGGCGTGCGCGTGCCCATCCGGAACGAAACGTCAGTCGTCGTCACCCGCAACCACCACTGGGGCAGCCGCTGGTTTGCCGACCGCAACCGGGCACTCTGGTCGAGCTTCACGATAGAGTTGCCGTCCGGGGGCAATCTGTTCTTCG
>JANMJZ010000057.1:0-11902 GCA_031371635.1 Sphingomonadales bacterium
GCCCCTATAACCGTCCGGGCACGTGCGCTCGACTCGGAGCCGTTGCGTGCCGTGCGCCATACGACACGCGCAACGCCATCAGCATCGCGGTCGATCCGTTCGAAAGTACCCGTGACTCTCTCAGCCCCTGCCAGTGCAGCCCGCGCCCGCAGCCATTCGTCGAAGACATCGCGATCGACCATGCCGACTGCGCCATTACCGACAGGCATATCGACACTGTTCCCTGACGGCGCCACCATCCGGGCGAGGGTGGCCTGAGCCACCATCAGGCTGTCCGGTATCTCGAAATCCCGGTTCAGGCGCGGCGGAATAGCACCGCCGCAAGGCTTGATGCGCCCTGCCCGATCAAGCAACAGGACATGCCGCCCGCCTCGCGCCAGATCGGTTGCCGCCGTTGCCCCTGACGGCCCACCGCCAACGACGATTGTGTCATAATCATAGCTGCTCATGCCAGCACCTCTCTCCCCCGCGCAGGAGCAGATGATACTGCACCTGCCGCGAGCCAGGCCGCCACGAGGAACAACCCCGCTTCGACCGCGAAAACATCGGAAAATGCTAGGCCATCCGCACCGGTGACGCGGCGCATCGTATCGACGCCCACCGCACCAGAGAGACCGCCGAGACCGAACGCAACCGCCTGCGCGGCTCCCCATACTCCCATCCGGATACCCTCCCGACCACCGACGTCGGACGCGCTACCCTGCCCAGCCAGCGCCATCATCGCTCCGATGGCCGAAACGGCGAAGACGCCGTTGCAGAATCCCAGTAGCGCGACGTTGGCGGCAAACGGCCAGTGCGGCGCAAGCTGGGCGGCGGCCGCCAGCCCAGCAAGTGCAACGGCAGAGCCCAGGCAGCCGCCGACGGTCCAGCTCCGCAGCGCCCGCGCAGTACCGCCGCCGAAAGTACGCGCACCGAAACCGACGAGTATCATCCCCGCAAGTACCCCCTGATGCTGGATGCCCGACAGGGAGGTCGATTGTCCCGGCGTATAGGCGAACATGAGGCCAGCAAAGGGTTCGAGGATCATGTCCTGCATCGAATAAGCGAGCATCGACATGAAGACGAAAATGGTAAAAGCACGTGCTTCTGGATCCGCCAAGATCTCACGCAGTGCCGATCCGAAGGCGACCTCGGCCCCGGTACGGGGCTCAACGACTGGTTCGCCTTCAATTCCCCAGACGCCGAGGATTGCAACCGAGAACGCGACAAATGCAACGCCGCCAACGACCGCGACAAGCCGCTGAGTGGAGAAGGGCTCGAGCATCCTGCCCGCGAGCCCCGCGGCCACGATGATTCCGACGATCATCATGATCCAAGTCAGGGATGCCGCGCCTGCGCGCCGATCGGGCGCGGTGCGCGTTGCCAGCAAGGCGAGGAGCGACGTCCCTGCCGCGCCAACGCCCGCGCCGATCAATGCATAGGCGACCACCGAGAGCAGCAAGACATGGGCGACCATCGCTGCGACCGCGAGAAGCGAACCACCCGCCAGCACCGCCATGCCCCCGATGATCCACGGCGTCCGCCGCCGTCCCTTGTCGGAGCCGTGCCCCCAGGCGGGTCGCGACAGCTGAACGGCGTAATGCCAGGCGACCAGTCCGGCAGGGATGGCTGCAGGCAACGCATATTCGACGACCATCACCCGATTGAGCAGCGAGGTCGACAACATCACCATCGCCCCGATCGCACTTTGCACGAGGCCGAGCCGTGCAATCTGGGGCCAGCTGAGCGGAGTCATATGATGCCGCCCAGCCCTAGGGCAGCGGCGAGCATACCGAGCACGTAGCAGCTGGTGCCGGTCGCATTGTACCAGGGCGCGAGCGCCTTCGGATCGCGGAGCATTCGGGCCATCAGGGCGAACTGGACCAGCAGCAGTGCGCCGACGATGGCGGCGGATGGGAGGTGGGTCCAGTGGAGAAGAAGTACAAGCACGATTGCCTGGGGGAGGGCCATGACGAGGCAGGCGAGGCGGGCGGCGGCGGTGACGCCGAGGCGGACCGGGAGCGAGCGGACGCCGGTGGCGCGATCGCCCTCCACAGCCTTGAAATCATTGAGAGTCATGATGCCGTGGGCGCCCAGACTGTAGAGCAGCAGGACAGCGAGCACATGTGCTGAAGGAAGCCCGCCGAGCATCACGGCGGCGCCCGTGAACCAGGTCAGCCCCTCATAGGTCAGTGCGACGACGGCAGGCCCCGCCCAGCCGTCCGCCTTCAGCCGCAGGGGCGGTGCGCTGTAGATCCAGGCGCAGACCAGTCCAAGCAGGGTAGCCGCGAAGACCCAGATCCCGGCCGGCCAGGCCACGACGGCGGCAAGCAAGGTGCCGATGACCGCAATGCGCAGCCCCCAATTGCCTGCGATCCGACCCGAAGGAATCGGGCGGTCGGGCTCGTTGATGGCATCGACATGCCGGTCGAACCAGTCGTTTACCGCCTGTGACGTGCCACAAACCAATGGGCCCGTCAGCAGGATACCAATGAAAAGAAAGGGCAATCGCTCTGCCACCGGCACGCCCGAAGAGACCACGCCGCAGAGGAAAGCCCACATCGGGGGAAACCATGTAATCGGCTTGAGCAGCGCCAAGACATCGCGCGCGGCGGGCACCGGTGTCGGGGCGGAGGGGGACAGCGAACTGGCCCTGGACAGACGCTATGCCTGACACTCGAAAGCGTCAAGAAGAATGGACAGTTATTTGTCGCTGCGAGCTATTCGCCTTCGCCTACCAGATTGCCGAGGCCATGCCGGTGCAGCTTCGAGTAAAGACTCTGCCGCGAAACGCCCAGAATTTCCGCCGCCGACGCGCGGTTGTCACTGGTATATTCGAGCGCCGCCTCGATGCAGAGCCGTTCGATCAGGTCCGTCGATTCGCGAACGATGTCCTTGAGCGACATGCGGCCCACAAGTTCGGTGAGTTGCTCCACCGAGCGCGGCATGTCCTTGGGCTGCGGCGGCAGGTCGCGCGCCCGGCGCGCAATACTGCGAATCGAAAAACCGAAGCCGTCGCCATCGAGTCCCGGTGCGGAAACGGCGGATACCTCGACCTCTTCCATCAACCCCGAGCGGCCGCGAAGAACTGTCGCAAAGTTGCGGACATTGCCGTATTCGCGAAGCTGTTCGGCGATCACATCGGCGTCGATCCCCGAGCGGCCGAGGTAATCGCCAAGCGGTTCGCCTTTCAGCCGCGCCGCCGAGACTTCGCCGGTCAGATCGACAAAGGCAGCATTCACCGAAAGGATCGCCAGCTTTGCGTCAGTGAGGACGAAAGCATCGGGCAATCGCTCGATCATGTCGCGCATCGGTTGGCTATCCGTTCCCTCCCCACCGATTTTGGACGAAATGCGGATGAGAAAAAAGGGTGCCCGGTCCTGCCGGAAGGCGGTTGCGGTCAGAGCGACAATCGCCTTGCCGGAAGCGAGGCGCAGCTGCACCGGCTCGGTCGCATCGCTGACCGTCGCCAGTCCAAGATAGGCGAACAGCGCTTCGTGATCGCCGGTATGGACAAGGCTGGTCAGCGCCCGGTTCACGAGCGCGCCCGGCCTGGCTTTGGCCAGGGCCGTTGCAGCAGGATTGGCCTCGCGGATACGTCGGGTGTCGCCCTCGATGATCAGCACGGCTTCGCTGTCGAGATCGAACAGCATCCGGTAGCGTGTTTCTGCCTGTCGCAGCTTCAGATAATCGCGCTCGAGCGATTGCTGCGACTGAATCAGGCGCTGTTGCATCGCTGCCTGCGCACGCATGTCGTTGCCGATGGCGACGATGTTGCCTGCACTTCCCGACCCCACCGTCAGGTAACGCACCGGCACATCACCATCGTTGCCCGGATGATTGACCTGTCGCCAGCGCGGTGCGGCGTCGCTGTGCGCCGCATCCAGCATCTCGGCGATTTTCGACTTGCTCTCGATGTTGACCAGATCGGCCCAGTTGCGACCGATCCACGCGTCCTGGCCGGTGCCGGTCGGATCGCCATGGGAGAATGCAGCATCGATGATGCGCCCGTCCGGCGCCATCACAAGGGCGACATCGCCCGAAGCCGCAGCGAGCTTTGCAAGGTTCGACGCGTCAAAGCCTCCGAAGCCCATTTCAGGAGCGCGGAACGCAATGCCACTACCCGGCATGATCAAATGCCTTCTTCATCTTCACAGCCTTCACGGTCAGGCGGTGAATACCTCGCGACAGGCATTCGCGGTAACCAGTCGTTCGGCCAAAGCGACCGCCGACTGTGCATCGGCTGCCGTTCCATCGGCACCGACACGAAGAGCAAGCTGGGGATCGTCCATCAGGACGCGACCGCCGAGCAAAATACATAGCCGTGGATTTCTCGATACACTGCGTATCGCCAGAATCAGCGACGGCAGGCGCTCCGTATGAGCGTCGAGACTGACGGTCAACCCGACCAGGTCGTACCGCGCCGACGAAACGGCACTCAGGAGCGCACCCTGCTGGGCGTCTAGCAGAAGTTCCGTGGACCAGCCGGCACGACGAAAGATATCCTCGACGATGACCGTGCCGAAATTATGCTGTTCCCCCGGCATAGCGGAGAAGACCGCGCGATAGCCCTCTGAGGGGCGCCCACTGTGCACGGGCACGCGAGCCGATAGTTCGCGCACGACTTCCTGGAGGCGCCAAAGGCCCATGGTGACGTCCACGAAGTCGCAGTCGTCCTGTTCCCACATGATGCCCAGCCGTCGCGCCGCAGGCGCGAGGATGTGGATGAGAATTGCTTCAATGTCAGTGCCACTGGTTAGCATCGCATCGAGGCGGGCGAGAATTTCTTCGGCGTCGGCGTCGATGGCCAGCGCCGCGAAAGATATGGCTTCGTCGTGCCAACTCGCGGAGTCGCGCGCAGGCGCGGCGTCGTCATAGTGCGCCTCGACGACGTGCGGGATAACGGCCTGCTCGATAAGTTGGGCGAGTGGGCCCATCGCCGGTTTCTGCGATTGCGAAGTGGCAAGAGTAAGCGCGGGAACGGGATGCTGTGGCCGGAACGATTCGGACGCACGCTTCCGCCGTCCCACGAATTCCGGAAGGAGGGCTCGTGCCTGCTCCATTATCCCGGCAACCGATGCCATTCCGGTTCTCCCGACCCGGCCGTGTCGCAAACGATATTGCGACTTCTAATTAGGCGGCTTGTCCCCACCCCTCAGCGACTCGAATGCTATGCCTGTTAGATTTGGTTGGCAATCGCCTAACTGCCATCGCCATGAAAAAACTGTCAGTTTAAATTTACGTCAAAAAGATTTGACACTTATCTGACGCTGCGCCAGTCTCCGGCTTCGAGTGGAGAGGCGTGTCGCAACCGTGATCACAAGCCGCAATCATATTGCGCAGCAAAGCGTTAGGCAGGGGCTCTACACCCCCGAAGAGCGTGTGCGCCGCGACGCGACGGTCTGGACATTGATTCAGGGCATCCTCGCCCCCTTCCAGTTTCTTGTCTGCCTTGTCAGCCTTGCGCTCGTGCTGCGCTACCTGACGACGGGCCAGGATCAGGCAGCCGCTGACATCTCGGTCATTATCAAGACGTTCACCCTCTATACGATCATGGTCACCGGCTCGATCTGGGAAAAGGTCGTCTTCGGCAAATGGCTGTTTGCCGAGCCTTTCTGGTGGGAAGACGCCGTGTCGATGATCGTCATCGCGCTGCACACCACATATATGGCGATGCTGTTGCTGGGGCTCGGAACGGTCGAAGCACGGATGCTCGTGGCGCTCGCCGCCTATGCCACCTACGCCGTCAACGCGACTCAGTTCGTTCTCAAGCTGCGCGCCGCGCGACTCGAAGCGCAAAAACCGGTTGGAGCGACGGCGTGACCGTCATGCCCACCACCCCTGACCTTCCCGTGCTGCGCGAACGCGGCCAGCGCGAAGTGTTCTGCGGGCTCACCGGCATCGTCTGGCTGCACCGCAAGATCCAGGACGCTTTCTTCCTCGTCGTCGGGTCGCGCACCTGCGCGCACCTGCTGCAATCGGCGGCGGGCGTAATGATCTTTGCCGAGCCGCGATTCGCCACCGCGATCATCGAAGAGCGCGATCTGGCGGGCCTTGCCGATGCCAATGAAGAACTCGACCGAGTCGTCGACCGGCTGCTGGCGCGTCGTCCCGACATCAAGATGCTGTTCCTGGTGGGCTCATGCCCGTCGGAAGTCATCAAGCTGGACCTGAGCCGTGCGGCAGCCCGGCTGTCCGTCAAGCACAACCCGGCTGTCCGCGTCCTCAACTATTCGGGCAGCGGGATCGAGACGACCTTTACCGAAGGCGAAGACGCCTGCCTTGCGGCACTCGTCCCTGTGTGTCCGATATCGACTGCGACAACCACCGAGCTGCTCATCGTCGGAGCCCTGCCCGATATCGTCGAGGACCAGCTGCTGCGCCTCATCGACGATCTTGGCATCAAGGCCGTCCACGTCCTGCCCGGCCGTCGCGCCGACCAGCTGCCGCCGATCGGTGCCAATACCCGATATCTGCTCGCCCAGCCCTTCCTTGGGGCAACGGCAATGGCACTCGACGATCGGGGCGCCGTCCGGCTGGACGCGATGTTCCCGTTCGGCGTCGAGGGCACGACCGACTGGCTGCGCGCCGCGGCCGATGCGTTCGACATTGCCGAAGAAAAGTTCGAAGCGGTGATCTCTGCGCCCCGTGCCCGCGCCATCAAGGCCATCGAGCACAGCCGCGCGCGGCTCGAGGGCAAGTCGATCTTCTTCATGCCCGACTCGCAGATGGAAGTGCCGCTGGCGCGTTTCCTGGCGAACGAACTCGGGATGGTGCCGGTCGAAGTCGGCACGCCCTATCTCCACCGGCGCCACCTGGCGCGCGACCTGGCCGCGCTTCCTGAGGGAACGCAGATCAGCGAAGGCCAGGACGTCGACAAGCAGCTCGACCGTGTGCGCGCGGCGCGGCCCGACCTGACCGTCTGCGGCCTCGGCCTCGCCAATCCGCTCGAGGCCGAAGGGCTGTCGACCAACTGGGCGATCGAACTGGTGTTTTCGCCCATCCACGGTTTCGACCAGGCGGGCGATCTTGCCGAACTTTTTGCGCGACCGCTGCGGCGGCGCGACGTGCTGAGGGTCTGACGATGCAACTGGCCGTCTGGACATATGAAGGCCCCCCGCATGTCGGGGCGATGCGCGTCGCCACGGCGATGACCGATGTCCATTACGTGCTGCATGCGCCGCAGGGCGATACCTATGCCGACCTGCTGTTCACGATGATCGAGCGGCGTGGGGCACGGCCCCCGGTCACCTACACGACGTTCCAGGCGCGCGATCTGGGCAAGGACACGGCGGAGCTGTTCCAGTCGTCCGCGCGTGACGCCTATGACCGGTTCAAGCCGGCCGCGATGCTCGTCGGTGCGTCGTGCACCGCCGAACTCATCCAGGACGATCCCGCAGGCCTCGTCGATGCGATGGAGCTGCCCTGCCCCGTCGTCGCGCTTGAACTGCCGAGCTACAGCCGCAAGGAAAACTGGGGCGCGGGCGAAACATTCTACCAGCTCGTCCGCAAGCTTGCCGACCGCGACGTCGTGCGGGCGCCCATTGAAGGGCGTCGGCTGCGCGCGAACCTGCTTGGGCCGACCGCGCTCGGTTTCCGCCACCGCGACGACGTGATCGAGGTTACGGCACTGCTCAACTCGGTCGGTGTCGATGTTCACATGGTTGCGCCGCTGGGCGCGAGCGCGGCGCAGATCGCCGATATCGGTTCAGCCGATTTCAACGTGCTGCTCTATCCCGAAATCGGCGACACGGCGGCACGCTGGTTGGAGCGCACATTCCGTCAGCCGCTCGTGCGTACGATCCCGATCGGCCACGGTGCCACCACCGAATTCGTTCGCGAAGTCGCCGCGCTTGCCGGCACGGATCCCGAGCCCGCCATTGCCGCTGCCCAGTCGCGGATGCCCTGGTGGTCGCGCTCGGTCGACTCGAACTATCTGACCGGCAAGCGCGTCTTCATCTTCGGCGATGCGACACATGCCATTGCCGCGGCGCGTGTGGCGCATGAGGAGCTCGGCTTCGAAGTCGTCGGCCTTGGCTGCTACAACCGCGAATTCGCGCGCGATCTGCGCGATGCCGCCGCAAAATATGGTGTCGAGCCGCTCATCACCGAAGACCATATGGAAGTCGAGGACGCCATTATCGCCGCCGCGCCCGAACTGGTGCTCGGCAGCCAGATGGAGCGGCACATCGCCAAGCGGCTGCGCGTGTCGTGCGCGGTGATCTCGGCACCGGTCCATGTGCAGGACTTCCCCGCGCGCCACAGCCCGCAAATGGGTTGGGAAGGTGCCAATGTCCTGTTCGACAGCTGGGTCCACCCGCTGACGATGGGGCTGGAAGAACATCTGTTGACGATGTTCCGCGACGATTTCGAATTCAGCGACGCGAACGGCGCGAGCCATCACGGGGCGGTGGGCCATGCGCCGCAGGCGCCGGCCGCGCCGACGGCAACCGAAGCGCTGATCGAGACAGAAACAATGGTACTGGAGCCCGTCGAAGCGGGCAACATCTGGACGGCGGAAGCCGAGAAGGAATTGCGCAAGATCCCGTTCTTCGTGCGCGGCAAGGCCCGCAAGAACACCGAACGCTTTGCCGCCGAGCAGGGCCTCGTGTCGATATCTCTCGACACGCTTTATGATGCGAAGGCGCATTATGCACGGTAACTTCACGCCGAAAGTCCGGGTCGTCATCGTGACGCTCGACAACCATCTCTCCGGGGCGGTTGAACGTGCAGCGGCGCAACTGGCGCGCGAAGGCAGCGGCATCAGCATCGCCTTCCACGCCGCAGCAGATTGTGAGCGTGCACCTGCATCGCTCGAGCAGTGCAAAGCCGATATCGCGGAGGGCGACATCGTTGTTTCAACGATGCTCTTCCTCGAGGACCATATCCGCGCTGTCCTGCCCGCACTCGAGGCACGCCGCGAAGCGTGCGACGCGATGCTCGGTCTCATGTCGGGCGCCGAAGTCGTCAAGCTGACCCGCATGGGCGATTATCGCATGGACAAGCCCGCGACCGGTGTCATGGGCCTGATCAAGAAGATGCGCGGCAGTGCCAAGCCGGGCACAAGCTCGGGCGCCGGGCAGATGAAGCTGCTGCGCCGCCTGCCCAAGATCCTGCGCTTCATCCCCGGCGCGGCGCAGGATGTGCGCGCCTATTTTCTGACGCTGCAATACTGGCTGGCGGGCAGCGACGACAATGTCGTCAACATGGTCCGCGCGCTGGTCGACCGCTATGCCGACGGCGAGCGCCGCGACCTGCGTGGAACGATGAAGGCCGATATCCCGGTCGAATATCCAGAGGTCGGCCTGTACCACCCCGCCCTGCCGCTGCGCATCGTGGAAGAGCTGAAGGCGCTGCCGAACGGGGGCAAGACCGGGACGGTCGGCCTGCTGATGCTGCGCTCGTACATTCTGGGCCGTGACACCGGCCATTATGACGGCGTGATCCGGGCGCTGGAGGCACGCGGCCTGCGGGTCGTGCCAGCATTCGCCAGCGGCCTCGACAGCCGCCCGGCAATCGAGAAATTTTTCATGCAGGACGGGATCGCGACCGTCGATGCGGTGATCTCGCTGACCGGCTTCTCGCTCGTCGGGGGGCCTGCCTACAACGACACGGCGGCGGCGGAGGAGATCCTCGCGCGGCTGGACGTGCCCTACATCGCGGCCCATCCGCTCGAGTTCCAGACCCTGCAGGCCTGGGGCGCGGGCCGGCAGGGGCTGCTGCCGCTCGAGGCGACGATGATGGTCGCCATTCCCGAGCTCGACGGGGCGATAATGCCGACGGTTTTCGGCGGCCGGTCGGACGCCTCGGGCGCGCCGTGCTCCGGATGCGCGCGCAACTGCACCTTTGCGGCGGGCGGCCTTGTCCGCGAGATGGCGTCCTGCCCCGAGCGTGCCGAGGCACTCGCGGGCAAGGTCGCCAAGATGATCGCGCTGCGCCGGTCGGACCGCGCGAAGCGCCGCCTTGCGCTCGTGCTATTCAACTTCCCGCCGAACGCAGGTGCCGTCGGCACCGCTGCGCATCTCGCCGTTTTCGAAAGCGTCCGCGCGACGCTCGTCCGGCTCTATGCCGAGGGCTATGACGTCGTCGTCCCGCCGACGGTCGACGCGCTGCGGACCGCAATCCTGAAAGGCAATGCCGACCGATATGGCGCCGACTGCAACGTCCATGCGCGCATTTCCGCCGACGACCATGTCCGCGACGAACCCTTCCTGCGCGAGATCGAGAAAGTCTGGGGCCCGGCGCCCGGCAAGGCACAGGCGTCGAGCGGGCACATCCACGTCCTGGGTGCGCAGTTCGGCAATGTTTTTGTTGGCGTGCAGCCCGCCTTCGGTTTCGAGGGCGATCCGATGCGGCTGCAGTTCGAAGGCGACTTCGCCCCCACCCACGCGTTCAGCGCCTTCTACCGCTGGATGCGCCAGGATTTCGGCGCAGACGCGATCCTTCACTTCGGCACGCATGGCGCGATGGAATGGATGCCCGGCAAGCAGGTCGGCCTGACCGGAGACTGCTGGCCCGACCGGCTGATCGGCGACGTCCCCAATTTCTATCTCTACGCCGCGAACAACCCGTCCGAAGGCATGCTCGCCAAGCGCCGTTCGGGGGCAACTTTGATCTCGTACATCACGCCCGCGCTCGAAGAGGCCGGACTGTACAAGGGCCTGAGCGAGTTGAAGGCGCTGGTCGAGCGGTGGCGGTCATCCACCGAAGCGGAGCGTGCCGGTATCGAGCCGATGATTGTCGAGGCCGCCGCGATTCTGGATCTGGATGCCAGCGACATTGGCGCGCTTGCTGCCAATCTCTACGACATCGAACGTGCGCTGATCCCGCACGGCCTTCACGTCGTTGGCGAGCCGATGGAAGCGTCGCAGCGCGCCGCGATCCTGGATGCGGCCCCCGAAACCGACCGCGCTCGCATCAATGCGCTGCTCGACAGCAATGGCGAGCTCGACGGTATCGTCCATGCGCTCGACACAGGGTTCGTGCGCCCTGCCCCCGGCGGCGACCTGCTTCGCAATGCCGACGTCCTGCCGACCGGCCGCAATCTCCACGGCTTCGACCCCTTCAAGCTGCCGAGCCGCGTCGCCGTCGTCGATGGCACGCGCCAGGCCAGCCAGCTGATCGAGCGCCATCTGGCCGACGGCGGAGCCTTCCCCGAGACGCTGGCGATGGTGCTGTGGGGCACCGACAATCTGAAGAGCGAAGGCGCGCAGATCGCACAGGTTCTGGCGCTGATCGGCGCGCGGCCCCGCCACGATGGCTATGGCCGGCTGGCCGGTGCCGAACTCATCCCGCTCGCAGAACTTGGCCGCCCACGCGTCGATGTCGTCGTGACGCTGTCGGGCATCTTCCGTGATCTCCTCCCGCTGCAGACGCGCATGATGGCTGAGGCGGCGTTGCTGGCCGCCCAAGCCGACGAGCCCGAGGACCGGATCTTCGTTCGCAAGCACAGCCTGGCGCACGCCGCCAAGCATGGCTGCGACCTCGAGACCGCGGCACTGCGCGTCTTCTCGAACGCCGAAGGGGCCTATGGCGCCAACGTCAACCAGCTAATCGACAGCGGCAACTGGACCGACCCCGACGAACTGGCGAACATGTTCGAAGCCAAGAAAGGCTTCGCCTATGGCGTCAAGGGCGCGCCGGTACGCCAGGCAGAGATCCTCCAGTCGACGCTGGCGACCGTCGACTTCGCCTACCAGAACCTCGACTCGGTCGAACTCGGCGTCACGACGATCGACCAATATGTCGACGCGCTCGGCGGCATCGCCCGCTCGGTCGCCAGGGCCAAGGGCGCCGCGACGCCCGTCTACATCGTCGACGCGACGCAGGGCGACGCGAAGGTCCGCACGCTGGCCGAGCAGGTCGATCTCGAAACCCGCAGCCGCGTCCTCAACCCGAAATGGTATGAAGGCATGCTCGACCA
>JANMJZ010000122.1:0-2413 GCA_031371635.1 Sphingomonadales bacterium
CGCTTCGCAGCTTGGCGAAGTCCACCTGATCGTCGCCGGGCAAGGCGTCGATGGCGTCGCTGGCGATGCGGCGAAGATCGCGGGCGTGGGCAAGGTTCATGTCGCGGACGATGCGGCGTTCGGCCATGCGCTCGCCGAAAACGTCGCGCCGCTGATCGTCGAACTCATGGGGCACCACGACGCGTTCGTCGCGCCCGCGACCGCGAACGGCAAGAATATCGCCCCGCGCGTCGCGGCTTTGCTCGATGTGATGCAGATCAGCGAAATCCTGTCGGTCGAGAGCGAAGATACGTTCACGCGGCCCACCTATGCGGGGAATGCAATCGCGACGGTCCAGACGTCGGACGCTAAGAAGGTCATCACCGTACGCGGCACCGCGTTCGCCAAGGCCGAGCGCAGCGGCGGCAGCGGTACGATCGAAGCGGTCGCTTCGACGGGAGACAAGGGCATGTCGTCCTTTGTCGGCGCCGAACTTTCGAAGTCCGACCGTCCCGAGCTTGCAAGCGCCAAGATCATCGTATCGGGCGGGCGGGCCTTGCAGAACAGCGAGAATTTCCACGCGCTGATCGAGCCGCTGGCCGACAAGCTTCACGCCGGGGTCGGCGCGTCGCGGGCGGCAGTGGACGCGGGCTATGTGCCCAACGACTATCAGGTGGGCCAGACGGGCAAGATCGTCGCCCCCGAAGTCTATATCGCGGTCGGCATTTCGGGCGCGATCCAGCACCTTGCGGGGATGAAGGATTCGAAGACGATCATCGCGATCAACAAAGACGAGGAAGCCCCGATTTTCCAGGTGGCGGACATTGGGCTGGTCGGCGATCTGTTCAAACTGGTGCCGGAGCTGACGGAGAAGCTGTGAGCCCGTTAGCGACGGATAGGAGACCGGCCCGCTTTAGCTCTAAGCTTTCTTATCGGCTCCCACTGGTCTTCATCTGACAGCTTAACTTCCCAGTACTTCCAGCCGTCGAGCTGGGTGCGAGCGCCTGTCCGAGTTGTTGCAAGGGAGCTGGATGCGTCGGACAAAGTTAGAAAGGCCCGCCCGTTTACGACCAATTTTCCGTCGAGAAATTGACCCTCAAACTGCTGAGCACCACGACGGTAGCTCATTCTAGCTGCAGATCCGTGCGGGATTTCCACACCGTGAGATCTCCATGGTCGCGCATTTGCTGGAGCGGCTTCGTTCTGAGTTGGCAAAATCGGGGCTTCCGACAGCTTGAGCAGACGGCGGAGCGCAAGATAAGGGGCTTCGCTGAAATCACGACGCTCGTTCTCAATCGCGCGGTGTATTTCAAAATCGATTTCAATCGGCATCAACATCGAACGTCTCCCGCTGTGATGCTGAGTAGCTATAGTAGCTTGAGCCAGCTGACAAGGCGCATTGACACGGGCAAGTGAGTGCATTACAAAGTAATGCATGGTCGCAAACGCTCTCGTTCAAACCCGCATTAACAGCGCCGTCAAGGACGAGGCTTCGGCTGTTCTCGCCACGATGGGGCTGACGGTATCCGATGCCGTGCGGATCATGCTCACGCGCGTCGCGCACGACAAGGCGTTGCCGTTCGAGCCACTGCGGCCGAATGCCGAGACCATCGCAGCGATGGAAGAAGCTCGCAAAGGCGGAGGCGAGAAGTTTGACAGTATTGCGGCGTTGATGGCCGACCTGAATGCGGACGATTGAGCGGTTCGGGCGATTCAAGCGTGACTGGAAGCGCGAGAGCAAAGGCCAACATCGCGACAGTTTGGATGTGGACTTTGCGGAGCTCATCGTCCTGCTCACGACGGACCAGCCGCTGGAGCCGCGTCACCGCGACCATGCGCTGACCGGCGACTGGAAAGACCATCGCGATTGCCACGTCAAACCCGATCTGGTCCTGATTTATCGCAAGCCTGACGACAAAACACTGCAACTCGTGCGCCTCGGCTCGCATGCCGAGCTTGGCTGGTAGCATTAGCGATCGCTACAATCTGGCTAACGCCCGCCCGGCCGCACATGCACCGTCGGCCGCCCGGCCGCAGGATCGGGCATGCCCGGCGGGCGGCGCTCGCTCCTGCCGGGGAACGTCCGGGGTGAGTCCTCGCCGTCGAGATCGTCGTTGACACTGAATTTATATCGGTCGCGGCCCGCACCCTGGACGTTGCAGACGCTGTCGCCGCTGCCGTTGGCCATCAGCGGTTGCACCTCGGTGCTATAGGGACGCGCTTCGAGGATCGCCGAAATCTGTTCGTCCATCAACGGACGCAGCGGCTGGCGGACAGCGGGGCGGCGATAGAATTGCGTGCCGTCATAGGCCTTGTCGCCGTGCTCCTGATTCCAGATCGCGAGGCTGACCTTGGTGCGGTTTTCGGGGAGCGGGGTAAGATAGGCGATCATCCGCACCATCTCGATATCGTCGCTGAGGACATACCAGGTGAC
>JANMJZ010000304.1:0-4368 GCA_031371635.1 Sphingomonadales bacterium
CGGTTTCGCTACTGGCTCGCGAGCACAAGAGCCCCGAACATCTTGCCCGCAACCCGGTCGGTCAGACTCCCGTGCTTGCCCTGGACGACGGCACAACGATTTCCGAGAGCGTGGCGATCTGCCGTTATCTCGAGGCGCTCCATCCGTCGCCGCCCTTGTTCGGCGAGAGCGCGCGGGAGATCGGCACGATCGAAATGTGGATACGCCGGACCGAGTTCATCCTCGGCGGTCCGGTACGCGCCTTCTGGGTAAACGCCCACCCGTTGACCGAAAAAGTGGTACCGTTGCGCTTTTCCGACTTCGGCAAGGCCAGTGTCCCGCAGGCCCTTGCCGCAATGGCCCTGTTCGATACGGCGCTAGGAAAGACAAGGTTCATAGCAGGCGAGGCATTTTCCATGGCCGACATCGTCCTGCTCACCACAATCGATTTCGCCGGCTTCATCGGCGTGACGATCCCGGATGACTTGACTAACCTACGCCGCTGGCACGAGGAGCTTTCGGATCGCCCGAGCGCTGGGGCCTGAGGATTGAGCATGACCAAAGCCGGCATCGAAGAGTGGAAAGCCGCCGCCGCGAAAGAGGTGAAGGGCAAGGACCTGTCATGGCCGACACCCGAAGGGTTCACTATCAAGCCGCTCTATACCGCAGAGGATGCAGGCGATCCCGGTCTGCCGGGCTTAGCGCCCTTTACCCGCGGCGTGCGGGCGTCGATGTATGCAGGGCGGCCCTGGACGATCCGTCAATACGCCGGATTCTCGACAGCCGAAGAGAGCAACGCCTTCTACCGGCGTAACCTTGCTGCCGGACAAAAGGGCCTGAGCGTCGCCTTCGACCTTGCGACCCACCGTGGTTACGATAGCGACCACCCGCGCGTCGTGGGCGACGTCGGAAAAGCGGGTGTCGCGATCGACAGCGTCGAGGACATGAAGATCCTGTTCGACGGTATCCCGCTCGACCAGATGTCGGTCAGCATGACAATGAACGGCGCGGTGATCCCCATTCTCGCCTTCTTTATCGTCGCGGGCGAGGAACAGGGGGTTCCGCAGGACAAGCTGGACGGCACCATCCAGAACGACATCCTGAAGGAGTTCATGGTCCGCAACACGTATATCTACCCGCCCGAACCGAGCATGCGGATCGTCTCGGACATCATTGCCTATACTTCCGCCAACATGCCGAAATTCAACAGCATTTCGATCAGCGGCTATCATATGCACGAGGCCGGGGCGACGGCCGTGCAGGAACTCGCCTTCACGATCGCCGACGGCAAGGAATACGTCCAGCGCGCGATGGCGAGCGGCCTCGACATCGATGCGTTCGCAGGGCGGCTCAGCTTCTTCTTCGGCATCGGCATGAACTTCTTCATGGAAGTTGCCAAGCTCCGCGCCGCGCGAACCCTGTGGCACCGTGTCATGGACGGCCTCGGCGCCAAGGACGACCGCAGCAAGATGCTGCGCACCCATTGCCAGACGTCGGGCGTGTCGCTGCAAGAGAGCGATCCCTATAACAACGTGATCCGGACGACGGTCGAGGCAATGGCGGCGGTGCTCGGCGGCACGCAGAGTCTTCACACGAACGCCCTCGATGAAGCCATTGCTTTGCCGACTGAATTCTCCGCACGGATCGCGCGCAACACGCAGATCGTCTTGGCCGAGGAAACCGGCATCACGCGGGTCGTCGATCCGCTGGGCGGCAGTTACTACGTCGAGGCGCTGACCAGCGAGCTCGTCGATCAGGCATGGAAGATCATCGGCGAGGTCGACGATCTTGGCGGCATGACCAAGGCGGTTGCCAGCGGGATGCCCAAGCGCCTGATCGAGGAAGCTGCCGCTGCACGACAGGCGCGCGTCGACAAGGGCGAGGACGTCATCGTCGGGGTCAACAGATATCGACCGGAAAAAGCCGACCAGATCGACTTCCTCGATGTCGATAATGTGAAGGTCCGCGAGGGGCAGGTCGCGCGGATTGCGGCGACCAGGGCGGCGCGAGACGAGGTTGCTTGTCAGACGGCACTCACCGCGCTGACCGAGGGCGCAAAAAGCGGTGAGAACCTCCTCGCGCTTGCTGTCTCGGCCGCCCGCGCCCGCGCCACGCTCGGTGAGATCTCGGACGCGATGGAACTGGTATTCGGTCGCTACGCGACGACGCCCGAACCTGTCCGCGGCATTTATGGCAGCGCCCACGAGTTCGACGCCGCATGGGCGCGCGTGACCGAAGGCGTCGAGGCCACCGCCCGCCGCCTGGGTCACAAGCCCCGCGTGCTGATCGCCAAAATGGGCCAGGATGGCCACGACCGCGGCGCCAATGTCGTTGCCAGCGCCTTTGCCGACATGGGCTTCGACACGATCAGCGGCCCCCTGTTCCAGACGCCCGAGGAAACGCTCGCGCTCGCCCTTGAGCGAAACGTCGATGCCATTGGCGCGTCGAGCCTTGCGGCCGGCCACAAGACGCTGATCCCCGAACTGATCCGCCTGCTCCGCCAGGCCGGCCGCAGCGACATCAAGGTCTTCGCCGGCGGCGTCATCCCGCCGCAGGACTATCAATTCCTGCGCGACGCGGGCGTCGTCGGCATCTATGGCCCGGGATCGAATATTGTAGAGTGCGCAGCCGATGTACTGCGATTGCTCGGGCATAATTTGCCGCCTGAAGGATTGAGCGAGGCCGCCGAATGACACGTACCGACTGGACACGCGACGAAATCTCCGCGCTGTTTGACCTGCCCTTCGACGACCTTTTGTTTCAGGCGCAGACCGTGCACCGGGAACATCATGCGCAGGGCGAGGTGCAGCTCTGCACACTGCTCTCGATCAAGACTGGCGGCTGTCCGGAGG
Source organism: Sphingomonadales bacterium (assembly GCA_031371635.1). Taxonomy (GTDB): domain Bacteria; phylum Pseudomonadota; class Alphaproteobacteria; order Sphingomonadales; family Sphingomonadaceae; genus Sphingomonas_O. The sequence continues at coordinate 2,832 of JANMJZ010000304.1, forward strand.
ATTGCGGCTATTGCTCTCAGTCCGCCTCTGCCGACACCGGCCTCAAGGCCGAAAAGCTGATGGACGTGGACGCCGTGCTCGCGAGCGCTGCAGAAGCCAAGGCGGCCGGTAGCCACCGGTTCTGCATGGGTGCGGCTTGGCGGGAGCCCAAGGACCGCGACATGGACGCGATCGTGGAGATGGTCGCAGGTGTTAAGGCACTGGGTCTGGAAACCTGCATGACGCTCGGCATGCTTACGAGATCACAGGCGCAGCGGCTGTCCTACGCGGGGCTCGACTATTACAATCACAACATCGACACCTCGCCCGAGAACTATGCCAACGTGATAACGACCCGTACTTTCAAGGATCGGCTCGACACTCTCGCAGAGGTAAGAGATGCAGGAATCTCAGTGTGTTGCGGCGGAATCGTCGGTATGGGAGAAACGCGTCAGGACCGTGTCAACTTTGTCCATGCACTGGCCACCCTGCCCCAGCATCCGGAAAGCGTGCCGGTCAACGCGCTGGTGCCGGTCAAGGGCACGGTGCTCGGCAACATGCTCGCCGACACGCCGCTGGCCAAAATCGATGATATCGAATTCGTCCGTACCGTCGCCGTGGCACGCATCACCATGCCGATGAGCATGGTACGACTGTCCGCGGGCCGCGAGAGCATGGGGGAGGCTACGCAGGCTTTGTGCTTCATGGCGGGAGCGAACTCTATCTTCACTGGCGACAAGCTGCTCACGACCGGCAACGCTGGCGGAGGCGCGGACGCGGCGCTGTTTGCGAAGCTAGGCCTCAAGCCGATGCAGGCCGAGGAACCGATGCGGGTGGCGGCTGAATGACTGTCAGCCTGTTCCGTCACCCCGGGTTTCACCCGGGGTCCACGCATCAACACGCACCGTCAGGCCCCGGGGGGGGGCGGACCCTGAAACGAGTTCAGGGTGACGGCCAAGGGGACCGTCATGTTCACTAAAATCCTGATCGCCAATCGCGGCGAGATCGCCTGCCGGGTCATCCGCACCGCGAAAAAAATGGGCATTGCCACCGTTGCGGTCTATTCGGACGCAGATGCGCGGTCGCCGCATGTCCTGATGGCCGATGAGGCCGTCCATATCGGCCCTTCACCCGCTGCCGAGAGTTACCTGATCGCCGACAAGATCATCGCCGCATGCAAGCAAACCGGCGCGCAGGCGGTGCATCCCGGCTATGGCTTCCTGTCCGAACGCACCAGCTTCGCCCAAGCGCTGGCCGACAACAACATCGCCTTCATCGGGCCGCCGACCGGCGCCATCGCTGCGCTGGGCGACAAGATCGAGTCAAAGAAACTTGTGCTGAAAGCCGGCGTCAACGTCGTCCCCGGCTTCGTCGGCGAGATCGAGAGCACCGAACACGCGGTCGAGATCGCCAACGGCATCGGCTATCCGGTGATGATGAAGGCGTCGGCCGGCGGCGGCGGCAAGGGGATGCGGCTGGCCTATAGCGAGGCCGACGTCCGCGAAGGGTTCGAGGCGACGAAGCGCGAGGGGCTGGCCAGCTTCGGCGACGACCGCGT
>JANMJZ010000200.1:0-4375 GCA_031371635.1 Sphingomonadales bacterium
CCAGTTGAAGATCGTGTCGGTGCGGTCGAAGCTGAATGTCGATGTCGCCGAGATGGGTTGGCCCGGCGTCGTCGTCGATTTGAACCGGTCGACCCGGGCACCCAGGTTCAGAATCAGCGTCGGCGTGATCGTGATCGAATCGAAGGCATAGGCCGACACCGTGCTGGCGTCGTTTTGCGTCTCGGCAATCGCCACATTGCGGTCGGTTGGTGCGACCACTGTCGAAGTGTCGCTGGCATAGTTCACATAAGGGTCGCCCGGGTTCGGGTTGCCCAATGTCGTGCAATAATAACGTGCCAGCGCCGCCGCCGTGCAGCGGGGCGAGATCAGCGCGCCAGTCGACAATATTTCGTTGCCATTGGCGGGGTTCACGAACCCGCGCGTCACGAACACGCCACGCCGCGCCTTTTCCCACGACAGCTCGAGCCCGGCGGAGAAATTGTGCTTCACGCTACCCGTCTCGAAAGTTCCGAACAGGTCGGTCTGGTTGGTCAGCGTGCTCACCGTGCCATAACGACTGTTCGCGCGCCGCCAGACATACCCCCCGGCCGTAGCCGGATTGGCGGCATTGGTGCCATAGACATTGCCCTGGCTGTCGTCGGGCTGGGTGTAGATATAGGCCTGATCGTTCCGGCTGAACCGCGACGTGTTGCGCAGCTTGATACCGCCGAAGTCATGTTCGGCACGCAGCGTGATCTGGTCGGTCGTCTGCGTCCGGAAGTCGCGCGCTTTCACGCCGTAAAAGGCCGTGCGCGGAATATCGACGGTCGCTCCGCCGATCGTCGTGAACCGGCCGATGGCGGGCTCCGAATAGCTGAAGCCCAGCGGCGCGTTGGCCGTGGTGCGCTGATAGGGCAAGCCGCTGTCGGGCAGCTCGTGGCTGGTCAGGTGATAATAGCCCAGCGTCAGGCTGGTCGGCCCTTTGCCACCGATCCTGATCGAGGGCGCGATGCCCCAGCGATCCTGGAACAGCGCGTCACGCCCCGCCACATTCTGGTCGTGCCACACGCCGGCCACGCGCACCGCAACCATGTCGTTCAGCCTGACATTCAGGTCGCCGGTCAGGCGCTTGTAATTGTCGGTGCCATAGCTGCCGGCGGCTTCGACGAAGGTCCGGTCGCGGGGGAGCTTCGAGGCAATGTTGATCGACCCGCCCGCGCCGCCGCGGCCGCCGAGCGTCGAATCGGATCCCCGCACGATCTGGATCTGCTCGATGGCAAAGACTTCGCGGCTCTGCGCGCTGGTATCGCGGATGCTGTCGACGAAGGTCGACCCTTGCGAATCGAAGCCGCGGATGAACGGCCGGTCGCCGATGGGATTGCCCCCTTCAGCCGCGCCGAAGGTAATGCCCGGCACCGTGCGCAGCGCGTCGACGAGCGTGGCAGAGCCGGTATCCTTGATGATTTGCTTGTCGACGACGACGATCGAGCGTGGCGTGTTGAGCAGGGGCGCGACGGCCTTGGCGTTGCGGTCGTCGTCGCGCGTTGTGGTGACTGTTATTGTTGCAGCGGCTTCGGCGTCGGGGGCGCCAGGCTCGGCAGCGTGGAGGGGGGCGCTGGCGATGAAGCCCACGCAGCCGAGTGCGAGGAAGGCACCTTGGGCGACGGTGCGAGGCTGGACGACATGGGTACGCGACATCGGAAATCTCCCTGTCGCCTTTCGCTATTGAGAGTCGTTCGCAGTGTCAATGCGATTGCGATACATTCGCAAGTAATCGGGCGTGTAGCCAGCAGCGCACCGCGCTTGCGAGGTTCGGCGGGGCGGCCACGGCAATCCGGCGCGCGTCGATCTGCGCCACGAGCGCATTGACTGGCAGCCCTTCCGCCGCGGCGGCTCGGCGCAGCGCCTCCCAGAACAGCGGCTCGAGCGTCAGGGCCGTCTCATGCCCGGCGATGGTGATGGAGCGCTTGACCGGTGCGGCATAAATTTCGTCCATCGACGGGCTTTTCCTGTTCAACATCAATACTTTGCCGGAACCGTCGCCGTGCTCGGCAGTTGGATGCGTAACAATATCACAGGAGCAGCATCATGGCGAAGACCGACAAGAAATCCGCTCAGGCCGACAGCGACCACCGGGCCGATAACGCCGCCGATGAGGCGCGCGACAGCAATGGACGGTTCGCAAAGGCCAGCGGATACCGGCCCGACGTCCGCCTGCCCGACCTGACGGTGCGCAACGCGGCCCTCGGGGCGCTCGGTGCCGGGATTGCCGTTGCCGCCGTCGCGGCGGGCACCGCGCTGTTCAAGGGCTGGAGCGAGCGCAGCGGCACCGATAACTCCGACGACGCCGAGACGTCGGCGCGCAGCGAGCGGACCGGCATGACCGCAGGCGATGTCATCGACGACGACAAGCGCGACGCCTTTGCGCCCGCCACCCTGCCGGTACCCTCACGCGTCGAGGCCATGGGTAACGGCCTCGACTGAGCGCCGCAGGCGGCAGGTACGATTTATTGGGGGTGGCATCACACGATGCCGCCCCCTAGTTTTTGGCGCATGGTGCAAGGGTATCAGGCGCTGACCGACAAGGAGAAGCAGACGCTGCGCCTGTTGCTGGCCGGCCATGACGCCAAGTCCATGGCGCGCGAGCTCGGCCTTTCGGTCCATACCGTCAACGAACGGCTGCGCGATTCCCGGCGCAAGCTGTCGGCCTCCAGCAGCCGTGAGGCGGCCCGCCTTCTTCACAATGCAGAGCATGACGCCCCCCAATCGGTCGGGGACAAGCTTTTCGGGGATGCGGCACCGCTACCGACGCCCCAGGACTCCGGGCCATCGACCGCTGGCTCGCCGAGCCGTCAGACGGTTTGGGTTGCCGGAGTCATTGCCATGTTGTCACTCGCCCTTTCCCTGCTGGTCCTCTCCCCCGCCGCGCCCCAGGACGCGATGCCGGCCGCGCCTGCCGCGACGGTCGCGGCACCTGCCGCGCAGGCCGCACGCCAGTGGCTCGAGATGGGCGACGCGGCCGACTGGAAGGGGAGCTGGGCCGCGACCGGCGCGTCGTTCCGCAAGGCCAATTCGCTCGCCCTGTGGACATCGGTCTCGGAGAAAGTCCGCGCGCCGCTGGGCACGGTCGTTTCCCGCACGCTGGTCAGCGCCGATGAGGTGCCTACGCCACCGCGGGGCAACGCCGTGGTCAAGTTCAGGACCCGCTTTGCCAACAAGGCCGATGCGGTCGAGACGATCGCGCTGGTGCGCGAGGGCGGAAGCTGGAAAGTCGTCGGCTGCTATCTGGAATAGGGCGGTTTGGGGGGCGGTCGGCAGAGCCCGCCGACACCCTCAGTACATATGCTGCCCGCCATTGATGCTCAGCGTTGATCCCGTCACGAAGCCGCCGTCCTCGCTGACCAGAAAGGCGACGCCGCGCGCAATCTCATGCGCCTGGCCCAGCCGCCCGACCGGGATCTTCGCCACGATCTTCTCGAGCACTGGCGGCGGGACGGCCGCGACCATGTCGGTGTCGATATAGCCCGGCGCTATGGCGTTCACGGTCACGCCCTTTTTAGCGCCTTCCTGCGCCAGCGCCTTGGTAAAGCCGTGGATGCCCGACTTGGCGGCGGCATAGTTGACCTGACCGTACTGGCCCGCCTGCCCGTTGATCGATCCGATGTTGACAATCCGGCCCCAGCCCCGCGCCTGCATGCCGGGGAAGCACGCCTTGGCCATGTTGAAACAGCCGCCCAGATTGACCCGCATCACGTCGTTCCAGTCGTCGAACGTCATCCGCGCCAGCGTGCCGTCACGCGTGATGCCGGCGTTGTTGACCACGATGTCGACGGGGCCGAGCGCGTTGGTCACCGTCTCGCAACCCGCGATGCACGCCTCGTGATCGCCGACGTCCCACTTGAACACGCGGATGCCGGTCGCGTCCTCGAACAGCTTCGCCTTTTCGTCGTTGCCCGCGTAATTGGCGGCGACGGTAATGCCCATGTCCTTGAGCGCCAGGCTGATCGCCTCGCCGATCCCGCGCGTACCGCCGGTTACGATTGCCACTCTGCCCATGGTCATCCTCTCACTATTATGGCGCAAGCCTAACTGCGGGGCAGCCACCCTTCAAGTTCGCGGCCGATAATAATGCGGAGCAGATCCATGCCTTCCGCAGAGGCGTTCAGGCATTCGAGCGCGGCAAGTTCCGTCCCGCCCGCCTCGACAAAGGTCTCACGCCCACGGATCGCGATTTCCTCCAGCGTTTCCAGATTGTCGGCGCTGAAACCCGGCGTCACCACCGCCACCGACTTCACCCCCTCGCGCCCCAGCCGCGCCAGTGTTTCCTCGGTCGACGGCTCCAGCCATTTCGCGCGGCCGAGCTTGCTCTGGAAACTGATGACCAGTTCGCGCGCCAGCGCATTCGACAACAGCCGTGCGGTCTTCTGGCACTGGC
>JANMJZ010000230.1:0-4533 GCA_031371635.1 Sphingomonadales bacterium
CCCAGCGGCGATTCCGCCTTTTAACGGAGAGACATGATGAGCATTTTCGGTTCGATCAAGGACGCCATCTTCGGCCACAAGGCGGAAGCCGCCACGCCTGCCCCAGCCGCCGCTGCGCCCGCCGCTGCGCCCGCTGCCGCCCCGGCAGCTGCGCCCGCACCGGCACCGGCGACGGCCGAAGAGATCGATGCCCGTCTCGCCAAGATTGCGGCCGACAAGGGTGCACCGTCCAACTACAAGACGTCGATCGTCGACCTGATGAAGCTGCTCAACCTCGACTCGAGCCTCGCGAACCGCACCGAGCTCGCCAAGGAACTTGGCTATACCGGCGACACGAACGATTCGGCGACCATGAACATCTGGCTGCATGGCGAAGTCATGAAGAGCCTTGCCACGCGCGGGGCGTGAGCGGCGGCATCGCCCCGGCAGGCCCGGGGCGATGCGCCAGCCTAGCGGATGATGCCGTCGTCGGTGTCGATCACGTCGTCAGGAATGTCGGGGCCATCCTCGATCTCGTCCTCGTCGAGGTCCTCGCCCAGATCCGGCTGCATGTCGGTCATCAGCACGCCATCGTTGGGACCGTCTCCTTCGACAAGGGCAATCTCGGCGCGTTGCGCGTCGTCATACCCTTCCAGGTCGGGCTCGTCCTCTGCGCGATTGCCCTGAGCCGAGGGGTCGGGGCGGTTCATTTCGACATAGGGTTCGCTGACGCTGCGATCGGGCATGGGTGATCTCCTTCAAAATATGAAGCGAGCCAAGAGCCAGACGGTTCCCTTGCCCCGTTGGCGGCAGGCAATTACGGGTGAGTGCATGTCCAGTAACCTTTCCGTGCCCCCGCTGTCGCTGGCCGCACAAGCCACCGATCCTGCCGCCTTCGCAGCCGATTTCGGCGGGTCCTTCGAGCGTTTCGGCTTTGCCATCATCGCCGACCACGGCATCGACCCCGCGTTGATCGACCGCGCCTGGGCCGCAACCAAGACGTTCTTCGCGCTGCCGCTCGAGGAAAAGCTGGCCTATCGCGCGGGCAAGGGCGGGCAGCGCGGCTTCATTCCCTTCGGGATCGAGATCGCCAAGGGCGCGACCGAGAACGACCTGAAGGAATTCTGGCACATCGGCCGCGACCTGGCCGAAGGGCACCGGTTCGCCGATCACATGCCTCCCAACGTCTGGCCCGCAAAGCCGGAGGACTTTCGCGCGATCTTCACCGAGCTCTATGCCGAATTCGACCGGGTCGGCGCGAAGCTGTTGTCGGCGATCGCGGTATACCTCGGCCTCGACAAGGACTGGTTCGTGGCGCCCGTGTGCGACGGCAACAGCGTGCTGCGCCTGCTGCACTATCCGCCCGTATCGCCCGACGCCCCGGGCGTTCGGGCCGGTGCACACGAGGATATCAACCTCATCACGCTGCTGCTGGGCGCCGAGGAGGCGGGGCTGCAACTGCTCGACCGCGACGGCAACTGGCTGGCGATCGATCCGCCGCAGGGGGCTTTGGTCGTCAATGTCGGCGACATGTTGCAGCGGCTGACCAACCATGTCCTGCCGTCGACGACTCATCGCGTCGTGAACCCCCCGCCCGAGCGGCGCGGCACGCCCCGCTATTCGATGCCGTTCTTCCTGCATCTGGCGAGCGATTTCGAGATCAGGACATTGCCCGGCTGCATCTCCGCGGAAAATACTGACCGCTATCCCGAGCCGATCACGGCCGACGGCTATTTGCGCGAGCGGCTGCGCGAGATCGGTCTGCTTTAGGGGCGCGCCGATTGACAGGCGCGGCAAAGCCACGTCTGCTGCCGACTCGGGGCCAGGACAGGGCGCGCAGCGATCGCCAGCCACGTCCCATGGGGGAATGCCGAGTTCAGGGGCGCGAGGACGGTGGCTGCCGTCGTCGATCCGTGATTTTCCCGGGGGAACAACCATGCACTTTGCCAAGACCAGATTTCCCGCGCTGCTGCTCGCATCGGTTTCGGCCCCTGCCGGACCCGCCATTGCCGCGGAGCCACCGTCCGCCCCTGCCGAGGCGGCACTGCCCCGCACGGAGGGCTTCATCCCGTTCCTGTGGGATGCTTCCAAGGGGCGGGTACTGCTCGAGATTTCAGCGTTCGACGAGGACATTCTCTATTATGTGTCGGCGGCCAGCGGTGGCGGGTCGGTCGAGCTGCCGTTCGATCGGGGTATCGTCGATACGCAGGTCATCCGGTTCCAGCGGGTCGGCGGCCGTGTGCTCGTGGTGGCGCGGAACACCGATTATCGCGCGCCGCTGGGCGATGCGGCCCAGCAGGAGGGCGTGGCCGATTCCTTTCCCACGTCGCTGCTCGCCTCGCTGCCCGTCCAGTCGGACAAGGGCGGCAAGGTGATCGTCGACGCGACGTCGCTGTTCATGCGCGACGCCGCCAATGTCGAGGGACAATTGCGCCGTGCCAACCAGGGCAGCTTCAAGTTCGATGCGAGCCGGAGCAGCTTCTACCCGAAGCGCATGAAGGCATTCCCCGAGAATACCGAGATCGAGACCATCGCCTCCTTTGCGGCCGACACGCCGGGCGCCCTCGTCCGCAACGTGACCCCCGAGCCACGCACGATGACGCTGCGCATCCACCACAGCTTCCTGAAGGCACCGACCGGCTATACGCCGCGCATGGCCGACCCGCGCATCGGGGTGAGCTCGATCAAGTTCCGCGATTTCTCGCAGCCGGTCGAGGATTCGCCTGTCCAGGAATGGGTGACGCGCTGGCGGCTGGAAAAACAGGACCCCACCGCTGCGCTCAGCCCGCCGAAAAAGCCGATCACGGTCTATTTCGATCCGGCGATCCCCGCTGCGATCCGCCATGCGATGAAGACCGGGCTGCTGTGGTGGAACAAGGCCTATGAGGCCGCAGGATTCAGCAACGCCATCGTGGCCCTCGACGCGCCGGCCGACATGGATCCGATGGACATCCGCTACACCTATGTCTTGTGGATCAACCGCGACGAGCGCGGCTTTTCGAGCGGCGGCACCTACCGCGACCCGCGCACCGGCGAGATCATCGGCACCAAGGTGCGGATGGACACGCATCGCATCCGCACCGTCGCCAATTATTTCGACGCCTATAGCGGGGGCCTGCCCGCCGATGGCACCGGCGTCACGATTGCCGATCCCGCCTTGCTGACACCTGGCGCGCTGGCGACGATGCCCGTGGGACAGCGCGACATGGTGCTGCTGCGCCAGGCGCTGCTGACCGCGCACGAGCTTGGTCACGCCCAGGGCTTCGGCCATAATTTTGCGTCGAGCCTGAACGACCGCGCTTCGGTGATGGAATACCCGACGCCGCGCGTGAAAGTGGTCAATGGAAAGCTGGATCTGAGCGAGTCGTTCCAGAAGGCGATCGGCGCGTACGACACCTATATGGTCCGCTATTCCTATACGCCTTATGCGCCGGCGCAGGAGAAGGCAGGCCTGAACGACGTCATACGGGACATGCGCGCCAAGGGGCTCATCTACGTACCCGACACCGATCCGCGCTGGACCTGGTATGACGACCGCGCCACGCCGACCGAGGATCTGCGCGAGACATTTGCCGCGCGGCGGATCATGCTCGACACTTACGGGCCCGACATGCTGAAGCCCGGCGAAGCGGTCGGGTCGCTCCGGAACGTGCGGCTTTGGATGGCCTATCTCCACCACCGCTACGCCATCGAGTCCGGCCTGAAATACGTCGGCGGGCTGTACGAGAACATCGTCGTCAAGGGCGATACGATGCCGCCGACCGAGTTCATCCCGGCCAAGCTGCAGCGCGACGTGCTCGGCCTGCTGCTCGATGCGGTGCAGCCGGAGAACCTGGCGCTGCCCGAAAAGCTGCTGGCCCAGCTGACGCCCGATCCCGGCGACAATCTGGAAGATCTGTCGAACGACGATGTGTTCGATCAATTTCGTGCCGCGCGCATCCTGTCCGCCATGGTCATCGAACCGCTGTTCGACGGCACGCGCGCGGCACGGCTCGTGTCGCTGGCGGCGCGCCAGCCGGGCACGCTGAGCTTGCCCGAGATGGTCGAAGCCGTCGTCGCCCGCACCTGGACCGCCGCGCCCGGGACCACTGCCGAGAGCCGTGCCCTGCGTCGGGTGTCGCAGAAGGTTACGCTCGATTCGATGATGATGCTGGGGGGCAATGCAGAGACTTCGCCGGATGCGCGCGCTTTCGTGCTCGACCGGCTGGTAAGGCTGGCCGCGGACCTACGCACCCGCAATGACGCAGATCCCCTGACGGCAGCTTTTTATCGGCAGTCGGCACGTGACATCGACCATTATCTCGCGGACCCGGTGGCCAATGCGCCCAAGTCGTCGATGCCGGGATGGGGCAAGGGGCCGCGCTCGCGCTTCCCGATGCCACCGGGGCCGCCGCTCGGATAGGGCGTGAACTGATCAATTGGCAGCGGCCGGAGCTGGGTGGAAAGCGGCCGGGCTGCTTCTGGACCGGGCTCGGCGTTAAGAGCCGTTCGTTCATTTTCCGATAGGTATTGGAGCGCCTGTCCAAGGCCAATGAAAGATGATCGCCCGTGAAG
>JANMJZ010000319.1:0-2554 GCA_031371635.1 Sphingomonadales bacterium
GCACCACTAAAATGCTGCCGCAGCCTATGTCGCTGAGTAGTTTCCGAGGCTCACGGATCGCTTTCATAAAGCGAACAAGTCGTCGGACAGCCTGCCCGTGGATTTCACAGATGACCCTGCAGCCATGGCGCTTCTTCTCCCTGGTGTTTATACTTTCGATGCCCTTCTATCTGCTCGGGACGGCGGGCGCTCGGTTAACCGGACTTACGCTTCTTCCCGCAAGTGCGCTCATGGCAATCGTCCCGATGATGGCCGCGTCGACGCTCATTTTCCATCGGCGAGGTGCCAGCGGCATCTCGACATGGTGCCGAGAAATGCTCCGCTCGAGCCGAGGGGGTCGCCCAATCTGGTATCTTACCGCGTTTCTATTCATCCCGGTCGTGAGCATCTTAGAATTTGCCGTGCTGCGGCTATCGGGCAGCGCGGTGCCTGTCCCGCAAATCGCGTTTGGCGAGGCGCTGTTCCTGTTTGCGGCGTTCTTCGTCGGAGCCGTGGGAGAAGAGGTCGGCTGGCAGGGTTATGCCTATCCTGCGTTGCGGCAGCGCCGGCGAGTCTTGGCATCGGCGCTGGTGCTGGGATCTGTCTGGGCGCTCTGGCACGTCGTGCCGTTCGTGCAACTGGGACGCAGTTCCGACTGGATCTTGTGGCACAGCCTGAGTGCCGTCGCTCTTCGCGTCATTATCGTCTGGCTGTTCGAGAATAGTGGCGGGAGCATGCTCGTGGCTGTGCTGTTCCACACGATGATCAACGTCTCGTGGTCGCTGTTTCCTGTTTCCGGGTCGTTCTATGATCCTCTTATGATGTTCGTCATTCTTGGCATCCCAAGCATTTTGATCGCGATAATCTGGCTGTCGAAGGTGGCCCGGTGAGGGCAGCACCCTCCGAACCCACACCGACGCCGATGAGGTGGGGCATCGCCATTACGGCGACGATCGGCTCCCTGTTTGGGCTGACTGCCTTATGGTTCGGATTTACCGGTCTGCCGATGCGCAGGGTCTCGCCCCCGGCGTTGGGCATCGTCGGGGCGATCAGCGACGCTGCGACGGATCTGGGAAGGCGGGAGTATTTTGCAGCATCCGGCGCTCGCGTTGTGCCGTTCCAGATGCTTTATCCCGCTTCAGCGCAAGGACGCGCGGTTCGCTATGTTCCTGATGCCGAACCGGTCCTTGCGGCGATCGGACGCAACCAAGGAAGACTTACAGAGCGAGCGCTCGCTCGCATTGGAGCTATTGCGGCACCGTGGACGGACGCAGCGCATCCGCGCACTGACGGCCCCTATCCGGTGGTGATCTACCTGCCGGGCGTAACTGGTTATATGCAGATGAGCAGCTTTCAGACCGCAGCGCTCGCAGCAGATGGCTTTGTGGTTGTAACGCTTAACCAGCCTGGGAACGTTGCAGCGGCGCAGTTGCCGGACGGGCGAGTAATCCGGGGCATGTCTCGGGACGAAGCGGTGCAGTTGGTGGCGCCGTCATATCGGTCCGTATTGCTCCCGCCGAAGATCGCAGCCCGCCTTGCGCCAGAACGGAGCATTGTGCCCTATCTTGTTGATGACGTTCCGCTGGTCATCGATCGATTAAACAAGATCAATGCGAACCCGCGCCATCCGCTTTACGGCCTGCTTGACCTGCAAGTGATCGGCGTCATGGGCGTATCGCTCGGCGCAATCGTCGCGGCGCAGGCTTGCCAAAATGACCGCATCAAAGCCTGTCTGATGTTGGACGCACCGGTGCCGACCGCTGTCGCCGATGCCGGGCTGCAAAAGCCCGCTTTGTGGATCACTCGCCCTGCAAACGATCAGCGCGCCGAACGCGCTGCCTCGGGCGGCTGGCCCGAAAGCGAAATTGCGGCCCAAGCGGAAAGCATTGCGAGCGCGGTGTCCAACAGCCGCCAAGCGCGCGTGGTCGTGCTCAAAGGTCTCTACCACATCGACTTTACCGATTTGCCGGAAATTCAACCACTGCTCGTACGTCTCGGTCTGGCCGGCCCGATCGGTACGTCGCAGGCGCATCGCGACATTTTGGAGCCTACCATGGCTTTTTTCCGCAAGATGAAAGTCGTGCGCGATCCCACTGCGCAGAGGAATTAACGTGAAACGAGCGCTTCTAGCGGCTTCTGTCTATTTTCTTGCGCTGTTTTCCTTGGGGTTCGCCTTGGGGACGATCCGCGTGCTTGTTATCGCGCCGCGTTTCGGGGGGCTTGCTGGAACGATCGCTGAAGTGCCGATCATGCTTGTCGCTGCTTTTTGGGCCTGTCGCTGGCTGATACGACGCTGGCGTGTGCCAAGTGCAAGCGTGACACGGTGGGCGATGACAATATGGTTCCTTGTGCTGTTGTTCGTGTTCGAAACCGTCTTGGGCGAAGCAATTTTCGGGCGGACGATGGTCCAACAGTGGGCGGCGTTGGCAACATCGGCGGGGCTGCTTGGTCTGGCTGCACAAATTGTCGCAGCGCTATTTCCAACGCTGGTCGGAAGGCACCGACCATTGTGAGGTGCCGTCGAGTCGACAACGACGCATCGCAAAGATTCTAGCGCGTCGGCTCACGACAGCAG
>JANMJZ010000269.1:0-6986 GCA_031371635.1 Sphingomonadales bacterium
GTAAAGGACGGTGCCTTCCGCGTCCCCGAGTCCCTTGGGCGCATCGACCTGTTCGATTTCGTCGAGGACGGCGCCCGCTGCCTTCATCCGCGCCAGGGCGGCGTCGGAGACGGCGAGCGTCGCGGGGGTGGTGCCTGCGGCACCACGCAGGACCCCGATCCGAATGCCAGAAATATTCCCTGTCAGTGCAGCGACGTAATCGGTCTTTCGACTATCGGCCTCTCGGGTCGCCGCATCGGCGGGGTCGCTGCCCGCGATCGCACCAAGCACCAACGCCGCGTCGCGAACGGTTCGCGCCATCGGCCCGGGCGTATCCTGCGAATGGCTGATCGGAACGACATGCGTGCGCGAGACGAGGCCGACCGTGGGCTTGAGCCCCACAAGACCGTTGATGGAAGAGGGACAGACGACCGACCCGTCGGTTTCCGTTCCGATCGCCGCCCAGGCAAGGCCCGCAGCCACGGCCGCCCCGCTGCCGCTCGACGAGCCGCAGGAGGTACGGTCGAGGGCATAGGGGTTGCGGACGATGCCGCCGACCGCACTCCAGCCACTCATCGACCGGTTCGACCGGATGTTGGCCCATTCGGACAGGTTGGTCTTGCCCAGGATCAGCGCGCCCCCCGCGCGCAACCGGGCGACGAGGGGAGCATCACGACCCGAGACATTCGCCGCAAGGGCAAGCGACCCTGCCGTCGTCGGCATCCGGTCAGCGGTTTCAATATTGTCCTTGATCAGGATTGCCTTGCCATGGAGCCGACCCCGCACAGCCTGCCGGTCAAGCGCGCGCGCCTGTACCCGCCAGTCTGGGTTGACGATGATCACGCTGTTGAGGCGGGGCCCCGCGCGATCGATCTTTGCAATCCGTGCGACATAGGCAGCTGCCGCTCCCTCTGCGGAGGGCGGGGCGGCGTTCGCAGTCCCCGACAAAGCCAGAACAATCGCGGATGCCAAAAAACGCTGCACTCTCAATCCCCTTTACGCATCAGGTCTGACCGGTTCCGACGAACCCGTCCAGATGCTAGGCGGGCGCATGGCGAAATTTGCACCCTTGATAGAAGTAGCCGGCTGGTCGGGCGCATTGCTCATCCTTGCAGCCTATATCCTGCTGTCGAGCGGACGGCTCGACGGCCGCTCGCGGGCCTACCAGTGGATGAACGTCGCAGGCTCCACGGGCTTCGTGGTAAACAGCGGCTGGAACGGCGCCTTGCCTTCCGCAGTACTCAACGCGGTGTGGATGGTGATAGGGCTTCTCACGTTATGGCAGATCCGCAAGTCCATCAGGCCGAGAGGCTGATCTTCATCTACAACGCAGACGGCGGAATTGCGCAGGGGATCATGGATTCGATCCACAAGACCCTGTCGCCCGCAACCTACCCCTGCTCCCTGTGCGCCCTCACCTACGGCACGTTCACCATGGACCGGCGCTGGCGCGACTGGCTGAAGGCGCTGCCGGTGCCGAGCCTGTTCTACCACCAGGACGACACCCCCTACCGGGATGTCGACTTGCCGGTGGTGCTGGTCGAACGCGGCGGACAGATTGACACCATCGTGTCGGCGGAACGGCTGGGTGAGCTGGCCAGCGTCGATGCCCTTATCGCCGAAATCGAAACACGCCTTCAGCCGACGCGTTCGCGCACCACCGCCAGCCCGAGTTCGGGGTAAAAAATTCGTGCGCCTTCGGGGGCAGCTTCCGCTGTCACGACCGTCAGCCGGCGGTTGACCTTTTGCCGATAATTCATGCGCGCCGTGTTCTCCTGGCCCACATAGCAGCCCTTGGTAAAACTGACCCCATGCTGTTCGCGCGCATTGGCCTCCAGCCACAATGTAGCGTCGCTGCCGAGTTCCGCGACACCTTCGACGACGCCGAGCGAGAGGCGGTGTGCATGCCAGCCAGAGACGACAGGCCCCGGCGGAGCGACCCAGCGGTGGCCAAGACGGGGGTCCCGGGGATCCGGGACGCCAGCATCGGTTTCAAGCGACCAGTGAACCGCCACCGACGGGTCAATTTCGATCGCGACAGGCAAGCGCAGCCGATACATTTTGAGCCGCCGCGCAAGCGATTCGGCCTGCGTTGCCTCGCAGTCGATAAGCACATCTTCGCCATCAGCCCATATGATGAAATCGAACAGGGCTTTTCCCTGCGGCGTCAACAACCCAGCCCAGATCGGCAGGTCACCAAGCACGTCATTGGTCACGAGACCCTGCAGAAAGTCGCGCACCCCGTTCCCGGAAAGGCGAATAAGGGCGCGGTCCGCCAGGGTCGTCGCGGGAAGGGTGGCCGTCGTCATGTCACCAAGCTAGGGACGATCCGACCAGAACCCAAGCCGGAGTTGTCGTTGACCGACCGCCTCACCATCCGCCGCCCCGACGACTGGCACGTCCACCTGCGTGACGGCGCTGCGCTTGCGGCCGTGCTCCCCTATACCGCGGCACAATTCCGGCGTGCGATCGTAATGCCCAACTTGGCGCCTCCGGTAACGACCATTGCCATGGCCGAAGCCTATCGCGCGCGGATCATGGCAGCCTTGCCAGTGGGCAGCGATTTCGAGCCACTAATGACCTGCTACCTGACCGACAGTGCGAACGCCGACGAGATCGTCCATGGCTTCGAGCAGGGTGCATTCACCGCATGCAAGCTCTACCCGGCCCATGCGACCACCAACTCTGCACACGGCGTGACCGATGTACGCAACATTGCGGGTGTTCTCGAAGCCATGCAGCGGGTCGGCATGCCGTTGCTGGTGCACGGCGAGGTTACCGACCGGGACGTCGACGTTTTCGACCGCGAGGCCGTGTTCATCGACCGAATCTTCGCGCCGCTGTTGCGCGACTTCCCGGCGTTGAAGGCCGTGTTCGAACATATCACGACCAGGGACGCTGCCGACTTCGTGATGGCGGGCCCTGACACGCTGGCCGCGACGATTACCCCGCAACACCTCCACATCAACCGAAACGCGATGTTCGATGGAGGCATCCGGCCGCACGCCTATTGCCTGCCAGTCGCCAAGCGCGAGGTCCATCGGCTTGCGCTGCGGGCGGCCGCGACGTCGGGGTCGCCCAAGTTCTTCCTCGGCACGGACAGCGCCCCCCATGCGGTCGGCGCCAAGGAGTCCGCATGCGGATGCGCGGGCATTTTCAATGCCCCCTATGCAATCGAAAGCTACGCCGCCGTGTTCGACGAAGAAGGCGCGCTCGACCGGCTCGAAGGGTTCGCGTCACTACATGGACCGCGTTTCTATGGGCTCCCAGCCAATGCAGCAGTCATGACGCTGGAGCGGCAAGCGGTGATGGTGCCCGTGCGGCTGCCGCTTGCCGATACGGAAATCGTGCCGTTTCACGCGGGAGAAAGTCTCGCCTGGTCGGTCGCCGGGGCGTGATCCCCAGCCGCGTAACTCAGCGCGGGGCGCCGACCCCCGGCAGTTGTCCCTGGGCCTGCATGGCCTGCATCTGAGCCTGCAATTCGGCCTGGTTCTTGAAGTCGATCAGGTCGATATCGAACACGAGCAGCGAGTTGGCTGGAATGGCATCGCCCTGCGCCTGCGCACCATAGCCGAGCGCCGGCGGAATCCACACACGATAGCTGGAACCGCGGGACATGAGCTTGAGCGCTTCAGAAAAGCCGGATACCACGCCGGTGACCGGGAACGGCGCCCGCTGCGCCTGATCGAAGACCTTCCCGTCGCGCAGGGCGCCCTTGTAGTTGACCAGCGCCACATCGGCATCGGTCGGGGTCGGACCCTCGCCCTTCTTGAGTACCTGATACTGCAGGCCACTTGCGGTGGTCACGACGCCGGGCCGCCCCTTGTGCCACGCGAGGAACTGTTCGGCCGAACCCGATTCGGCGACAGCCTTCGCCGTGCCCGTCCAGGCCATGACGATGCCGAAGAGTGCCGCCACGGCAATCGCACCGACCAGCCACACCAGCCAGCTACGCTTTGTGGGGGCAATCGGTACCGCCGTGATTTCAGACATTACTTGACGCCGTCGCGCTCGAGGCGCTTGCGGTCCATCTTGCGCGCACGGCGAACAGCGGCGGCACGCTCACGTGCACGCTTTTCCGACGGCTTTTCATAATGCCGACGCAGCTTCATTTCGCGATATACACCTTCGCGCTGAAGCTTCTTTTTCAGCGCCCGAAGCGCCTGGTCGACATTGTTGTCGCGCACCATGATCTGCATAAAAAAACGACGGCTCCGTAACTGCAATAGAGAATCGCCCGCCGTTCCGGGCAGGTGAAGAGCGGCGCGCGTACCAGCGATACAGCCAAAACTCAAGCGCCGACGAAAAAACGGGGCCCGCCGGTCGCCTGGGGGGAGGCAACCGACGAGCCCCGCCACTGCGGGCAGGAGGATCAGACCCGCAAGCTGGTTACGGCAGCAACACCGAATCGATGACGTGGATGACGCCGTTGGACTGCATGACATTCCCGATAGTGACGTGCGCCATGCCGCCCTTGGCGTCGGTCAGCATGATGGTCTTGCCCATCATCTTGGCCGTGAGCGTGCCGCCGTTGACGGTCGTCAGCGTGGCCGTGCCGCCGCCCGCCTTGATCGCCTTCATCAGGTCCATCGCGGTCATGCGGCCCGCAACGACGTGATAAGTCAGGATCGAGGTCAGCGTGTCCTTATTCTCGGGCTTCACAAGCGTTTCCACGGTACCGGCAGGCAGCTTGGCGAAGGCCGCGTTGGTCGGCGCGAACACGGTGAAAGGACCGGGGCCCGACAGCGTATCCACCAGTCCCGCAGCCTTGACGGCCGCGACCAGCGTCGTGTGGTCCTTTGAATTGACGGCATTCTGGACGATATTCTTGGTCGGGTACATCGCGGCGCCGCCGACCATCGGGTTTTTGGCGAGCACAGGGCTGGCGACTGCAGCAAGCGCAAGTGCGGCAATGCTGGCGCGGAACAGGGTCTTCATGGGGATACTCCTCGTAAATCTAGCGATAGCCTCTGGCGGGCTACGGGCCAGATACGGAAGCAGGCGCATTCCGGACGCAGGTCAGACGCGAATTAATTTTCCCAATGCAACGATCGGTCCCTGCGCGGCACCGGTGGGCGAGCCTCCCCGCACTTCCTGCGAAATCGCAAAGGTAGCGCCGGGCGCCAGCAACGCAGCGTGCGGCACATCCACCTGATGGCTGGCCGCAGCCCGGGCATCGATCACGCCGAGCGAGACGGGTACAGTCTTCCCGACCGGGATGACCCAGAGCTCGGCGTCGCCCTTGCCGGGGTCGAGGGTCACCGGCGTTACCAGCAGTCGGCGGCTGGTCGAGTCGAAGGCAACCGTCACTGCCATACCCCGTTCACCCGAAAGGCTGGCAACCATAGGTGCCGCTGCAGTCGGCAGCGCGGTTGTGACAGGGACTGTTTCCAATGCAGGACGCAGCGCGATGACTGCCAGCAGCGCAGCCGCCACAGCGCCCATGCCGCCAGTAGCCCACTTCCAGGGACGCGCACCGTCGAACGCATTGTCGTTAACACCCAGACGCGCTTCAATGCCCTGCCAGACATGGCTGCCCGGCGTCGATCCGGCTTCCTCGGCGAGCGGGCTCAGCTGGTCACGCCACCAGGCCACGCGCAGGCTGAGCGGCGCAACGGTCTTCATCCGCAGCTCGGCAGCGCGCGCTTCCTCTGGCGACAGCAAGCCCAGCGCATATTCGCCCGCAAGGATTTCGTCGTCCTCGGTCATGCGAGGCACGCTTTCAATTTCATCAGGGCACGCCTGATTCGGCTCTTGACGGTGCCGAGCGGCATCGCGGCACGTTCGGCAATGTCATTATAGGTTGCGCCCTCGAAAAAGGCGGTGCGGATCATGACGGCGTCCCCCGACGGCAATATGTCCATGCATTGCGCGATGCGGGCGCGGTCGTCCGTGGCAATCAGGCAGGCCTCGGCATCGGGCGATTCGTCGGCAACGTCATGCGCCGCCTCGATCGGCGCCATCATCCGCTTGCCAGAGGCGCGCAACCTGTCGATCGCGCGGTTGCGCGTCAACGTGACCAGCCATGTGATCGGGCTGGCGCGCGCGGGATCGAACGACCCCGCTTTTTGCCAGACATTGATGTAGGCGTCCTGCAACGCATCCTCCGCATCGGACCTTTCGGGGAAGATACGCAGACACACACCGAATAGCTTCGCCGAGGTGCGGCGGTAGACATCCTGCAGTGCTGCGCGGTCCCCTTCGGCCACGCGCCGCAAGGCGGCCGACAGGGCCGCGCGCTCGATCGAGGCGAAGTCCTGGCTCAGACCAGTTCGACGGCGAGTGCCGTGGCTTCGCCGCCGCCGATGCACAAGGATGCGACGCCGCGCGTCAGCCCGCGCGCCTTCAGCGCCGCGAGCAGAGTCGTGACGATGCGCGCCCCTGATGCTCCGATAGGATGGCCAAGCGCAGTTGCGCCGCCGTTCACATTGAGCTTTTCGGCCGGGATACCGAGCTCCTTCGCGGCAATCATTGCCACGACGGCGAACGCCTCGTTGACTTCGAACAGGTCGACATCGGCCACCGTCCACCCGGCCTTGTCCAGCAACTTGCGGATCGCCGGGACCGGCGCGGTCGTGAACTTCGACGGCTCATGCGCATGCGCGGCATGGGCGACGATCCGCGCGACTACGGTCAGTCCCTTGGCGTCCGCGACGCTCTGACGCGTCATGACCAGCGCAGCCGCGCCATCGCTGATCGAACTGGCATTGGCCGCCGTTACCGTGCCATCCTTGGCAAAAGCTGGCTTGAGGGTCGGGATCTTGTCAGGGCGCGCCTTGCCGGGCTGCTCGTCGGTATCGACCATCGTGCTGCCGCCACGGCCCGCCACTTCGACCGCCACGATTTCGTCGGCAAAGGCGCCGGAGCCGATCGCCGCCGAGGCCCGCTCGAGCGAACGCAACGCATAACCGTCCTGCGCCTCGCGCGTGAACTGGTAGTCCCGCGCCGACTCCTCGGCAAACGCGCCCATCAGCTTGCCCGGATCATAGGCGTCCTCGAGGCCGTCG
>JANMJZ010000275.1:0-5435 GCA_031371635.1 Sphingomonadales bacterium
CGGCGAAGCATTGGGTGCCGATCTGTCGGTGGTCCTGATCGGCGAGCGTCCGGGGCTTACCGCCCATGACAGCCTGGGTGCCTATCTTACCTGGGCGCCGCAGCGCGGTCGGCGGGACAGCGAGCGCAATTGCGTGTCCAACATTCGCCCGCCGCACGGCCTGAGCTATGCAGCCGCAGCCGACACGATTGCGGCGCTTTTGCGGGCGGCACGTGCGCGGCAACTGACGGGCGTCGCGTTGAAGGAAGGTGCGGCCAGCCTCCTGCCGGGAAGCCGGGAATAGCGGGTGTCCGGCCCCAGCTTTACCCCGGCTGTCCGATTGCGGTTTGATCGAGAGGCTCGGCAAGCATCCGCCCGAGCGGACCGCGGAGAGCGAACATGAGCGCGGCCCCGAACAGGGCGATGCCTGCGTCCATCATCCAGAATGTGGTGGGAGTCATCTGGTCGTAGAAGCTGCCGACCCAGCCAGCCATGGTGTGGGCGATGAAGGGCGACAGGAACGCCGCCCCCATCATCGCGCCCGTCACCGAGCGCGGCGCGGACTGGCTCACCAGCGCGAGGGTCGTCGGCCAGTAATACATCCACGCCAGTCCCATCACCAGGAACCCGCCGAGCGCCCACCACACGCGGACCTGCCCGGGGGCCGGGGCGAGCGCGCTGCCCGCCGCCAGCACGACCGCGCCAACGGCGACGATCACCATGCCGATCGCGATCTTTCCAAGGCTGTTCGGCTCGGTGCCGGTCCGCGCCTGCCAACGCCACAGCACGAGGAGCACCGGCGCTGCCAGGATGCTGCCGATGGAATCGACGGAGTTGAACCAGCTTGCCGGGACCGTGCCGAACATGCTCTGCAGGTTCACCTGCTGGTCGACCCAGATGATCCCGAGACTCCAGACCATCGGATAGGCGATCTCCGCCGGAATGGTCAGGGCGATGATCGCGAACAGGACCCAGATCCGCCGACGTTCTGCCGGGGTGAGCGGCGCTCGTCGCACACGGCGCTCGCCCAGCGGGCGGCTGGGAGGGAGATAGCGCTGCCCGACGACGTAAGTGACGAGGGCGATGGCCATCAGTCCGGCAGCGACGCCGAAACCCACGTGCCAGCCATAGATTGCAGCAACGATCCCGGTGACCAGTGGACCGGCGGCGGCGCCGATGTTGATCCCCGTTGAAAAGATCGTGAAGCCCCGGGCGCGCAGCGATTCCGCTTCGGGCGGATAGAGGGTGCCGACCTGCGCGGAAATATTGCCCTTGAGGCAGCCGGAACCCAGGATCAGCAGCGCCAGCGCCAGCAGGAAGCTGAAGTCGAACGACATCGCCAGATGTCCCGCGCTCATCAAAACCGCGCCGAGCATCACCGTGCGACTGGCGCCCAGAACCCGGTCGGCGATCCACCCACCCAGGATAGGCGTAAAATAGACCAATCCGGAATACCAGCCGTAGATCAACGACGCGAAGGCGAGGTTGGTCATGGGCCCCCGAACTTCCAGCATGCTGCGCAGGCCAGCCAGCCCGGCGACATGATCGGAATGACCGGGCAGCAACAGCTGCTTCACCATGTAGAGCGTGAGCAGCGACGTCATTCCGTAGAACGAAAACCGTTCCCACAGCTCCGTAAAGGCAAGGAAATAGAGCGCTTTTGGGTGTCCGTCCGGTACCGAAACGGACTGGCTGCTTTCGGTCAAATCATTGCTCCCCGGGCCTGCAGGGTAAGCTATCTCCAACCGCTGGCAAGAGCCACGCAAGACCCCGGATCCGGGAACGGCCCGTGCGTCGAGCGATCCAGCCCTAACGCTGCTTCTTTGTCGGAGAGGCAGTGAAGTCCGGCTCTTTTTTGGCGACCCAGTCTACGAACTTGCGTATCCTCGGGTCGGCAAGCAGGGCATCGACGTCCATGCCGTGCCGCTGCAGTTCCGACATCGTAAAATTGGCGACGAGGGTCTGCTGGCACACCGGATGCATCGGTACCGTGTCGCGACCGCCCCGGCTTTTCGGCACTGGGTGATGCCAGACAATGACCTTTCCCAATGGGCGCGCACAAAGCCAGCAGGCGACGGGGGTGGCCGCGATTTCGTCCGCGACCGGTGCATCGTCGAAAACAGCATATTTCGGGTGCTTGCGAGCCATTGTGCGGTGATCCCCTCTGGCGCCGCCGGATAGTGGGTAGCAGGGGTTTGCGCAAACGCGGTCCCTGGCGCGCGCGTCGAAAATCAGGCAGCTGCCTGAAACGCCAGCGACCGCCATCGCCCGAAAACAATACGAGACATCGATGCGGCTTACATTACAGTCGGCGTACGTAAAGGCAGGACATATTCCGATGTTTCGTTCGCTCATGATCTTGATGGCTGCCATTCCGACACTGGTCCTGGCGCAGGGGCAACCTATCGCCACCCCTGTGGCCACTGCGACGAGCAATTGGGCCGACACCCAGGGCAGCTACACGATCCGTGACTTCCGGTTCCGCTCGGGCGAGTCTTTGCCCGAGCTGAAGCTCGGCTATACGACGCTCGGCACCCCCGTCCGCGATCGAACAGGCCGCATCACGAATGCGGTCATGGGCCTGCACGGCACGGGCGGATCCGGGCGCTCGCTGCTCAACCCTGCATTTGCAGATGAGCTGTTCGGTCCGGGCGCGCCGCTCGATCTTCGCACCACTTATGTCATCCTGCCCGACGGGATCGGACATGGTCGTTCGTCGAAGCCCTCCGACGGGCTCCGGATGCGGTTTCCGCATTACGATTATGACGACATGGTCGAGGCCCAGCGGCGCCTGCTCGTCGAACACCTCGGCGTCTCGCGGCTAAAACTGATCATCGGGACGTCGATGGGGTGCATGCAGGCGTATGTCTGGGGAACGACGCACCCGGGCTTTGCCGAGAGGCTGGCGCCCTTTGCATGCAACACGCGCGAGATCGCCGGGCGCAACCGGATGTGGCGCAAGATGGCGATCGACGCCATAGAGGCAGATCCTCTGTGGGACGGCGGCAATTACAAGACGCCCCCAGTGCAAGGACTGCGCACTGCCAACGACCTGTCGATTTTGGCCGGGGGCAATTCGGTGGCGCTGCAGGCGCGCTTTCCCACGCGCGAGCTTGCCGACAAGTCGCTGGCCGACAGTCTCGCCCAGCGAACCGGCGGGCAGGACGCCAACGACATCATCTACCAGTACGACTCGTCCCGGAGCTACAACCCCTATCCGCTGCTCGAGCGAATTACGGTGCCGGTGCTCTGGATCAACTCGGGAGACGATTTCATCAATCCGCCCGAACTCGGCCTGGCGCAGGAGGATGTAAAACGCATGCCCCGGGCCCGTTTCATCCTGATTCCAGCGACCGCCGAGACCAAGGGCCACGGCACCCACACATGGGCAAAATTCTGGAAGGCGGAGCTGGCACAATTGCTGGCTCAGCCCGGCGTACGGCCGTGAATTCAAGGGACATGAAGTGAAGACTGCAATTGTTACCGGGGCGGCACAGGGCCTGGGGCTCGTGACGGCCCACAGGCTTGCGGCCGCTGGCTTCCGCGTCGTGCTCACCGACGTGCAGGATGTTTTGAGCGCAGCGGCGGCCGTCGGACCTGACGCCCTCGGCATCAGCGGCGACGTCGCCGACGAGGCTTTCGTCGAAGAGATGGCCGCGCGCGTCGCCACGGAATGCGGCGGGGCCGCAGTGCTGGTCAACAATGCCGGAATCAGCCTGATCCAGCCTGCCGAAGAGACCACGTTGGACCAGTGGCAAAAAATGATGGCGGTCAATCTGCAGGGGCCGTTCCTGCTGTGCCGCGCCTTTGGCCGGCAGATGCTGGCGGCGGGAAAAGGGTCAATCGTCAACGTTGCTTCGGTGGCAGGCCTTGGCGGCGTCATTCACCGCGCCGCCTATAATACCTCGAAGCACGGGCTGATCGGTCTCACGCGTACGCTGGCGGGCGAATGGGGCGGGCGCGGCGTGCGCGTCAACGCGGTCTGCCCCGGCTGGATCAAGACCGAGATGGACCAGCGCGACATGGGCTCCGGCGCCTATGACGATCGCGACATCGTGAACCGCGTACCCATGGCCCGCTTTGCCCAGCCCGAAGATGTTGCCGAAGCGATCGCCTTCCTTGCTTCGGATGCGGCGGCATTCATCACTGGCGTCAGCCTGCCCGTCGACGGCGGCTGGACCGGGGACTTCAGCTGGGACAGTCTGCGCCTCAAGACGCGGGGCTGACGGCGGTCCGAGGCTCCGTTACCTGGCCGCGCGCGCGCGAAAGATCGGCAAACGCGGCGATAATGCCCTGCGCATGAGTGACCGGCCCACGCTCTAGAGTGCACGAACCTCGACGTGAGAGCTTACGCTTTCCCATCTGACGGGGTTGCGAACGGGCAGCTTGAAAGCGTCTGCCTCTATCTCGAATACATCGCCGTCTTGCGTGGTTACGCCGTCGCTGAACGACAAGGTGGCGGTGCCGAAGAAGTGGACGTGAAGATCGCCCGCGCGACGGAAAAGCGCGTTCTTGAAGTGATGATGTTCGAGGTTGGCGATGCTGTGCGACATATTTGCTTCGCCGGACAGGAAAGCCTTTTCCCACAGGAGTATGCCGTCGCGCACGATGCGGCTGGTGCCGCGCACGCTGGCGGGCAGGTCGCCCAGCAACAGCTCTGGCCCGAGCGCCGCCTGGCGAAGCTTCGAGTGGGCAAGCCACAGATAGTTGGTCCGTTCGACGACGTGGTCGGAGAATTCGTTACCGAGCACAAAGCCTAGTCGGCGGGGATTTCCAGCGACGTCGATCAGGTAAACGCCCGCTATTTCAGGCTCTTCACCGCCGTCCTCGGCAAAACCGGGGACGGTCAGTGGCTCACCGGGCGCGACCAGTATGTCGCCGTCGCCCTTGTAGAACCATTCGGGCTGGGCACCGGTGGTACCCCGCGGCGGCTTGCCGCCCTCAAGGCCCATGAGGAACATCCGCATCGAATCGGTCAGCGTTTCACCCGCTGCCGCTGCCCGGTGCATCTTGTCCCGTCCTTCGGCAGAACCGAGGTGCGTGAGACCGGTTCCGGAAACCAGCAGGTGTGCCGGATCGACATGATCGATCGGGCAAAGCAGGGTCGCGCTTTCAAGATCGATGGAGGTCGTTGCGCGCCTCGCCGCCAGTTCGCCGAGGCCGATGTTCTCTGCCATCGCCAGCCGGGCGGCCTCGGCGGTCGATGCAAGGTCTGCCAGTCGCCAGGCTGCGCCCTTGTCTTCAAGTGCGGCGACGCCGCGCCGCCCGTCTTCGCTGAACTGAACGAGCGAACGCATCAGGCAGCTTCCCGTTTGCCGTTGACACGTCGCGGGATTTTCCAGGGGTTTGCAGCCTGAAGCCCGGGAGGCAACAGCGCGTCGGGCATGTCCTGATAACAGACAGGACGCAGGAACCGCATCATCGCCAGCGTACCGACCGACGTCGTACGGCCGTCC
>JANMJZ010000281.1:0-7183 GCA_031371635.1 Sphingomonadales bacterium
GCAAGTGCAGCTGCATCTTTAGGTCTCTCTGTTGCTGGTGCAATTACTACCCCAGTTACAACTTGTGTTACTACTTTAGTTGGCCTGGGTTTTACCCAAGCCCAAGCTACTCCAGTTTGTGGTGGTGGTGCGATCACAGCCGCAAATAGCGTTGCATCTGCTTATTCTGCTGCTAATGCTACTGGAGCGACTGCTGCTCAAATTGCTGCGGCTGTTCCTGCGACTGCTATCGCTAATGCTGTTGCTGCTTCTTTGGCAGTTTTTACAGCCAATGCGCCCAGCTGAAGGAGCGCATCGCGGTGCTCGAGCGGCTGGCCACTGATGACAACAGCGCACGCCAGCTCGATCGCGAGATCGAGAAGTTGCGTTAACAGGAGCGACGACGATGGAAAGTCTGATGCTTTATTTCGGCATGGGATTGACGGCCCTCGCCGCTGCGACCGTGCTCGGACTGATCGGGCTCAAGGGCTTCACCGCCTGGCTCGACCTGAAGCGCGCCCAAATCGGATCGGCAATGAGCGGCGAATTGGTCGTTGCCGCCCCGACGATCGGTCAGCGGATCGACGTGGCAGATCTTAAGGAGCGTGTTCGTCGGCTCGAAGCCATCGCGGCAGGGGTGGATATCTGAACTGCTTCGGCTAGAGCGCGGGACATGCCCCTGCCCGCGCTCGCCGATATCCTGGACGAATATGAATTCCTCGATGCCGACGATAGGTATCGCCTGCTTATCGATCTGGGTCGCAATCTCGAACCTATGCCTGAAGCGCTTAAGACAGACGCTACGCTCGTTCGCGGTTGCTCTGCCAGTGTTTGGGTCTATCCGACAAAGGATGGTGAGAACCTACACTTTCTCGCCGATTCGAACGCCGCCATAACGAAGGGCATCATCGCACTGGTGCTGACAACGGTGCAGGACCGTTCTGCATCACACGTAGCGGCGACCGACATCACGGCCGAACTCGCCCCCTTCGATTTGGGTCGGCAGCTCAGTTCAAACAGGACGCAGGGCATCCCCAATATGATCGAACTGATCCAGTCGACTGCCGCACGATATCTGGTGTAACTCGCCGACATGAGCATGTCTCTTTTTCTTCTCCTTGCCGCAAAACTCAGCGTCGCGGGAAAACCCCTCGCCACCCGTGACTTTCTCGATGGTCGCGCAATTGCGGGTGGCACGGGAACGCCAGTCGTTCTGCTTACGCTGACGCCAGAGGCTCTCGCGCGGATAAGGAAGCTGGGGCCAGCGCCAAGAATCATGCTCGATGGAAAGCTGGCAAAGGCTCGGTTCAACGAAAACACGATCGAGCTTGAAGGCCAGCCAAGCTTTGCCGCCGCAGCCCTTGTCGCGCGGGCGATCTCGGGAAAAGCTCCTTTACCCGACAGCCTCGAGGAATAGGTTTACGACCTCTTCGGCAGGGGTGCCGTTGGCGACGATGATCCATTCGCGGGGCCTGCGTGAGTCATGCAGAACGACCGCGCCCTTGGGGCAAACTCCCATGCACCGGGTTTTGACCAGCTTGATGCCACTTGGCTTGAGCGCGCGCTTCAGGGATTTCGTCATCCGGTCCTTGACATCAGCACGTTTGAAACACTTTTCGCAGGCGAGGACGATTGCTGTCGGCTTCGCTTTCGAGCGACGGATCACGTTGCCGTCCGAACGGCCTCACGTCGTTCTTCGGCCGACCGAACGACGTCCCAGGCGGCCTGTATTTCGCGAAAACGCGCGGCCGCATCGGCATCGCCGGGCTTCAGGTCGGGGTGGTTGGCCTTTGCCAGGCCACGCCAGGCGATGCGGATATCCTCGAAGCTCGCATCGCTCCCCACGCCCAGCACGTTCAGCGCGCGCATCTCGTCATTACTGCGTGTACCGTCGCCGGGCCCGGCCCATTGCTGATAGGCACTGGTTTTCCATCCCCCCGCTTCTGCCTGTTCCTGAGCTTCGCGCGCGGCCGCTTCTTCAGGAGTAAGTCCCTGAAAGTAGTCCCAGTTGCGGTTGTATTCGCCTGCATGGGTCTCGCAAAAATACCAACGGTCGGGACTGTTTGGCGCTTTCGGAGCGGGCTTGTCGCCCTTCGCCTCGCAGCCATGGCGGTCACAGAGACGTACTGTGGTCGCGGCGGTCTCTGCACCATACTCCCGCCAGCGCGGAAAGCCCCAATCGAGCGAACGTGTTGTGCGGCGCGGCATAATCAATGCATCTAGGGGCTATACGCCACAAGTGCCAGTGACGAAGTGTACCAGAGGGTCTGTAAGCCGGGTTCTGTCCGCACCGTCGAATCTCTTCGAGGGCGCTGTGCGACCATTCATCTAGGCACGCCATTGCCGGCGCGCTCAAGCAATCAACCCGGACGACGGAGCCGAGCAGGCCCATATGCCGTCCCTATTCGATCTTGCTCCCGGTGGGGTTTGCCCTGCCAGCCTTGTTGCCAAGGCTGCGGTGCGCTCTTGCCGCACCGTTTCGCCCTTGCCGCGCCGAAGTGCGGCGGTCTGTTTTCTGTGGCACTGTCCCTTGCCCCGGCTCGCGCCGGAACCGCCGGGCGTTACCCGGCACCGTTACTCTTTGGAGCCCGGACATTCCTCCCCCACATGCGTGGCGGCGGTCGCCCGACCCTCTGGCACCGCCGCCCTCTAGTCGTCGCCTTGCGGCTTGGGAAGTAGCAACGCGAGCAGGATGGCGCGGCACTCACCGTCGATCGTGCCGTCCATGAGTTCGGGGCGGAACCGCCGCTGGAAGGCAACGACTGCCGCCAGCCGGTCGCTGACGTCATAGCCGAAACGCTCCAGCGCAAGCAGGAAGCCGGCATCGGTCCAGTTAGGATCGATCAGGTTCTTCGTTGGCCGCGGCAAAGCAAGACGATGTTTTGCAAGACGAGCCCAGGGAAACAATTCGCCGGGATCCTGCTTGCGGGTCGGCGCAATGTCCGAATGTCCGACGATATTCCCGCGTGTGATGCCGTAGCGCGTCTGAATATCGGCCATCAAGGGGATCAGTGCCTCGATCTGGGCATCGGGAAAGGGCCTGTAGCCGAACTCATGGCCCGGGTTGACGATCTCGATACCGATGCTTGCAGAATTAACGTCGTCGATCTGACGCCAGTGCGACCTGCCGGCGTGCCAGGCGCGATTTTCCTCCGCCACCAAGCGCATCACCTGTCCATCTTCGGCGATCAGGTAGTGAGAAGATACTTTGGCAGCAGGATCGGTAAGTCGCCCGATTGCCTCCGCTGCATCGGGCATCCCGGTATAGTGGATAACGATCATGCTGATTGGCAACACCCGCGCGTCGAAGTTGGGCGAAGGGGTTTCGATCATGCAGCGGATCCGGGCTTGGCTTCGCTGGCGCTCGCCGTTCGCATCGTCACAATCGCCACCCCTGCTATCGCTATCGTTCCGCCTAGCACCATAACGGGCGTGAGCGGATTGCCAAATACAACCGCTGAAGCGACCACTCCAATGATCGGGGAACCAAGCGTGACGGGGATGACCGTGGTGACCGGATGTCGCTGCAGCAGCCAGGCCATGCCGCCGGAGCCGATCAGAGTGGACCCGAGTGCGGAAAAGGAAATCCATAGGAATGCGATCGGCGGGATAGCCTTGGCGCCGGACATCGCAGCTGGCTCGAAATACAAAGCGAGTGGCGCAAGAACGACGACCCCTCCCAGTCCCACCCACGCGTACATCGTGGCAATGCTGACGCCGACCAGCCTGCGCTGCAGCAACGAGCCTGTAGCCCAGAACAGGGAGGCAATCACGGTTAGAGCAAGCCCTGGCAACTCCTTTGCCGCCGCTGGATCAAAGACGAGTACGGCGCAGCCCCCCATTGCGAGTACCATGCCGAAGATGCGGACGAGACCGATACGCTCCCCCAGAAAGATGATCGCCAGAATCAGCGAAAATGGCGCACCCAACTGCCCCGCAATAGCAAGCGCGCCGATGTTCTCGGTGACGACGAGCGAGAGGTTGACGATCGCAAAGAAGGCGCCGCCGATGACAACGGAAAGGGCAAGCAAATCGCGCATGCGCCCCGGCACGACCCGCAGCCAGGGAAGGCAGCAGATAAGAACCATCGACTGGCGCAGAAGCGCTGCAGTAAAGGGGGGAACTGCCGTGACCGACATTTTGACGAACACGATGTTGAGACCCCAAACGAGGTTGATCGCCAGCGCAACGGCCAGATCGCGCGACCCGAATCGGCTGGGCAGGGACATGTGGTCGGGCTTAGCGGCTGACCACGCACGATGGCGACTGCGAAACTTCGCTTGCCGCGGCATACAGGCCTCGCATCGCGGGATGCGGCTTGAAGCGGTCGGTCTGGCCAAGCACCGTTTCGCCCGCACCGAGCATGAGTATCCCGCCGGGCTCAAGTGCTTCTGCAAGGAGCTCGAACACGCCCGTGCGTACGGGAAGGACAAAATACATAAGAACGTTACGACAAAGGATCAGGTCGAATTTCGCAGGTACAGGCAGGCGGATGTCGTGCGTGCCGAAACGAATGTCACGCGACAGGGAGGGGTCGGCAACCCAGTCGTCACCATCCTCACGAAACCAGCGCAACATCGTTCGTGCAGGCAGCCCACGCTGGATCTCGAAACGGCTGTACCGACCCCGTCGGGCGCGATCGACCATCGACGAGGACGCGTCGGTCGCAAGGATATCGAATGTCCAGCCATCCCATCGCTGATGGGCATCGCGCAGCATCATTGCGATCGAATAGGCTTCCTGCCCCGTCGAGCAGGCCGCAGACCAGATGCGGATGTGTCGCCGGTCGGCGCGACTATTGCGTAATGTTTCCAATGCTTCCCGGTCAAGTTGGGCAAAAGCTGCGGCGTCGCGAAAGAACGAACTCTCGTTGTTGAGCAGCGCTTCCACGACTTGGTCTGCAAGTTCGCGATCGACGCCGGTTGCCAGGCGTGCAACCAGATCTTCTAGCGCCGTCAGGCCCAACTGACGCATGATGGGCTTCAATGACGCTTCTATCCGCCAACTGCGCGCAGTGGACAGCGACTGGCCCGTACGCTTTTCAAGCAACGCGGCGAGCGACCGCTTTGCGGCCGACGCTTCAGGAGGGGAAGTGGGGCCGGTCATGCTGTACCTCGCCGCGCAACATGGCCTGCAAGCGCTGCTGGTGTTGCCGCAACACATGCCAGGCCGGCCCGGGCCACCGACCCAGGCATCCCCCAGACCGCACTGCTTGCACGGTCCTGAACGAGTACCGATCCACCTGCGCCGACGACGCGCGATGCACCCGCTGTGCCGTCACGGCCCATGCCGGTCAGGATGATCGCTGCCGCATGGGGCCCCGCTACCTGTGCAACGGAATCGAGCATGGGATCGACCGACGGCTGGCAACGCGTTTCAGTTTGTTCGTTCGAAAGCCGAGCGACAAAGTCGGGTCCCTGACGCGACACCCTCAAATGCGAGGGACCGGGAGCAACAGTAATCTCCCCATTCTCGATGACCCGGCCTTCCTCGGCAAGGTGGGCAAACCGACCGGCCATCGCCGATAACTGACCGGCAAAGTACGGCATGAAGCCCGGCGGCAGATGCTGTGTTACAATGATCGGCGCCGAAAAGTTGCGCGGCAATGCGGCGAAAAAAGCTGCAAGGGCGCTCAGTCCTCCCGTCGACGCCCCAATCGCCAGAAGCGATATTGGTGTCGTAGGTTCCGTTCGTAACGTAAAATGCGCGGCGGCCCGATCCTGTAGATTGGTACAGCCCAGCCGTTCGATCCGGTCAATAAGGATCGATTGGAAAATCTGGTTCAGCTGACCGGCTTCGGGCTTTGCCAGCGTATCTGCCGCGCCGGCGGCCAAGGCCCGTAAGCTTGCCTCTGCTCCAGCACGTGCAGTTGACGACACCACAAGAACCTTGGCGCCTCGGCCTGCAACGAGCAGCTTTGGCAAGGCAGTAAGACCGTTACATCCGGGCATTTCGAGGTCGAGCAGGATTACGTCGACCTGTAGCGTCGTCAGCGCAGCAATGGCTGCATCGGCACCATCGGCGACCCCGGCAAGCGTCAGCGACGAAGTGCGCTCGATCATCTGCGCGAATGCAGCCCTTGCGACGGCAGAATCGTCGATGATCAGGACTGAGATCGTCTGCCCTGTCACAGGCGCGTGCCTGTTTCTGGCCGGGGCGTTCACAACGACCTCAATCGAGGCCGACGAATTGCAGCTTGCTGGCGAGCGTGTCTCGATCGAACGGTTTCATCACATATTCGTCCGCGCCTGCGTCAAGCGCCGCGCGAATATGTGCTGTGCCGTTTTCAGTGGTACAGAAAACGACCTTTGGCCGAGGCGCAAGAGCAAGGTCGCCGAGTGCCTGCAGAAACTCCATTCCGTTCATGACCGGCATGTTCCAGTCGAGCAGAACGACATCGGGCACGGCTACGGCCACAGCCGCTAAAGCCTCCCTACCGTCGCTGGCCTCCTTAACCGAAAAGTCGAGCGTTTCGAGGATGTGGCGCGCAACCTTCCGGATGACCTTGGAATCATCAACGACAAGACACGTTTTCGGCATGAGCGACCCTTTATTTCGATCAGAGCATTAGGCTGCAGGTGTGAGCGAGGCGTTAACCGCTAGGCCGCAATTGCCACGGCGGCACCAGCAATAATCCGGGCGGCGTCGATAACCACGACGAAGGCGCCGTCGCTTTCAATCACGCCTGCGGCGAGAGCACGCCAATGTTTGGCCAGAGGTATCGACTCGCTGACCTGGTGAAAGTCTGCAGCGATCACATCATCGACGCGATCCACGCGTATGGCGTATCGATGCCCGTCTATTGCAGCGACAATAGCCCGTCCTGTCGGCGCCCCGCGACGCCCGCCCGCGGCCACACTGCCGTCGATGACGGTGATGACCTGACTCCTGATGGCAGCAAGTCCCACAACATGTTCTGCCGCCAGTGGCACCGAAACTACCATGGCGATGTCGACTACGGCTTCGACAGAAGTTGCTTCGAATGCGATCTGCTGCTCGCCTATCCAGCCCAGAACGAATAATTCGGTCATGCGCGCTCCTTTCTCGACGAACCAATAAGCTACGCCGATATCGGCGCCGCCAAGGCCGGCGTCGAGGTCGAGTTCCGCCTGACCGCCAACCCACCCTTCGCCGCCCATGGCCATGACGGCCGCTATGGCCAGGTCTTCCGCAACGTCATCGACAATGCGCTGTCGTTCAGCCC
>JANMJZ010000328.1:0-2077 GCA_031371635.1 Sphingomonadales bacterium
TTTCCTACTTGTCTAGGGGTTTTCCTATCGTTATGTGAACCGATATGACCGATGCTCGTACTGCGCTTGACCAGCTGATCCGCGACAGGGGGGAGGATTATGCGTCGCTGTCGCGGCTGCTCGGGCGCAACGCTGCGTACATTCAGCAGTTCATCCGGCGCGGCACACCGCGAAAGCTCGACGAGGAGGACCGGCGGACGCTGGCACGCTATTTCCGCGTCGATGAGTCGGTCTTGGGCGGACCGTTAGCCCCGATCTCCCCCATCACAGCAGGGGACCGTCGCAACAGCGTCAACGATAAATCGACAGTGTGGAGCGGCCCCCGTCCGGCCCTGCGCGCGGCGGCTGACCTGATTCGTATCCCTCGGCTATCGGTGCGGGCGTCGGCGGGGGCGGGGACGCTCGATCCCGACGAGTTCGACGTCAGCTCGATCGGTCTGACGGCGGCCTTCCTGCGCTCGCTGTGCAGCGACCCCGCGCTGCTCTCGATGATCAAGGTAACCGGCGATTCAATGGAGCCGACACTGGGTGACGGCGACGACATTCTCGTCGACCGCAGCGACGCCGCCGACCGTGTGCGCGACGGAATCTATGTGCTGCGACTGGACGACGCGCTCAACGTCAAACGCATCGCCATGCAGCCCGAGGGACGCCGCTTCACCGTCCGCAGCGACAATTCCGCCTACCCGTCATGGCCCGACTGTGACCCGGCGCGCATCGCCATCATCGGGCGGGTGGTGTGGGTGGGGCGACGGGTGCGGTAGGGCTACCTCACTGTGTCGCCAACCCCTCGACCTTTGTCAGATCGACCCCCGCCACCGCCGCTTTCAGCACGTCGATCGAGGCCGCGTGCCCCTCTGCCTGCACCATGATGCGGTCGCCGACGATCGTGCCATAGCTGCCGCGCTTGTCGGCGCTGTCGAACTTTTCCGTGGTCATCCGCCCGTCGACCTTGCCGACCTTTTCGTAGCTCGTGCCCTCCTGCTTCGACGACTGGATGTTGAGCGTGCCACCCAGTGCGGCAAGTCCGCCCATCGCGCCCATGTCGGTGACTGACAGCTTAATCTCGCTGTCACCCGAGCCATAGCGTGCCTCGGCATTCGATCCGCCGATCCCGCCTGCACCCCCGGACTGGCTCTCGATCGACGTGCGCGCCATGCCGTTGAGCGTCGCGGGCAACAGGCCCTGCAGCACATCAGGCGCAATCACGGCGGCGGCCTTGCCGCTCTTGGCGCGTTCGGCTGCGGCCTCCATCTTCTTGGCGGCTTCGTCCAGCTTGCCCAGATCGAGCGAACCCGCCCCCGGCACATTGACCGTGCCCGATACGCTGCCGGCGCTGGAGACGAGGCCGCCCCCGCCGAACAGCAAGGCGATTGGCGCGGTGATCAGGCTGACGACCAGCGCGGCGACGATCATCACCAGCACCACGACGGCGGTGTAGCCGACCGCCTTGTCCTCTGGCGCCTTCATCAGGACAGGCAGCCCCAGATAGATCAGATACAGACTGTACAGCCCGCCGAGCAGCCCGATCAGGCCGAGCGCCGGAATAATGCCGAATATCCCCGCGACCCAACCGGAGGTCGCGCCATAGGCCGCGACCGTGAACGCCGAAAGTTTGGTCTTAGTACCGGCGAATTGCGGCGCGAGCCCGTCGATCACCAGCGCACAAACATAGACCATGACGAGCGTCAGGACATAGCCGACCAGCGCGGTCGCAATCGCGCTGAGCAGGGTCGGGCGATAAACGATCCCGAACGCGCCTTGTCCGATCACCTGCCCGCCGATCAGCGTCGCGACCGGCCCGATGGCAGCGAGCGGGATGATGTGGCTTTTGTAGATGTCGGCAATCGTCGACGGCTCGGCGTCGATGCGTGGCCATTCGATCTTCGGTGCGAGCAGGATGCCCTTCACGCGGTCGACGAGGCCATTGCCTGCTGGTGCCGGTCCCAAATCGCTCATATGCAGTCCCCTTGTCCGTACGGTCAGGGCTGTGTTCGTTCCAGCGCGGGTGCGACCCCTGTTATTTGTCGAACCCTCTAGCCTTACCCCAGCTCCGCGCCGCTGTGTAGCCCAGATA
>JANMJZ010000300.1:0-4004 GCA_031371635.1 Sphingomonadales bacterium
TAGGGAACGCCGACGCGCGCCCACAGCAGCCGCATGTAATCGTAGATCTCGGTCACCGTCGCCACGGTGCTGCGCGGGTTGCGGCTGGTGGTCTTCTGCTCGATGCTGATCGCGGGGCTCAGTCCTTCGATATGGTCGACATCGGGCTTTTGCATCAGTTCGAGGAACTGGCGCGCATAGGCACTCAGGCTCTCGACATAGCGCCGCTGTCCCTCGGCATAGATAGTGTCGAAGGCAAGGCTCGACTTGCCGCTGCCTGACAGGCCGGTGATGACGATCAGCTTGTCGCGCGGGAGGTCGACCGACACGTCCTTGAGGTTGTGCTCGCGCGCGCCGCGCACCGATATGTGAGTCAGCATAAGTGCTTAATGTTCCAGATTTGTTCGATGAGAGCAAGCGCGGCAGCGGCGCATCCGCAACATAGGGTGCGGCAAGGCAAATGTGTAGCGCGACAGTCGTTGCACAGGTGGAACCTTTTGTCTGGTTGCGTGTTCGCTCTCCCAACAAAAGGGGTGTAGCATGCGCAATGTGATCCTGTTTTCAGTTTTGGTGAGCATGGCGGGCGGGCCGATCATGGCCGCCGCGCCCGGCACGCTTTCGGACGCGCAGCCTGTCATCGATACGCCCGCCGGAATGCAGGCGTGGAAAGTCCGCTACTGGACAACGAGCGACAGGGGCCGCGAGATCGAGGTGACCGGCATGGTCGTTGCGCCCCGCGAAGCCATTCCCGCAAGACCGCGCAACGTGCTGGCGTGGACGCACGGCACCTGGGGCGTCGCCGAAAAATGTGCGCCTTCGCTCAGCGCAAATTTCTTTACCGCCACGGCGGGTCTGAGTGACGCGATCCGCCGCGGCTACACCGTCGTCGCGCCCGACTACCCAGGCCTCGGCAGTGCGATGCCGCATCCCTATCTCGGTGGCATCAGCACGGCCAATTCGGTCCTAGACGCGGTTCGCGCCGCGCGCAGCATCCCGGGTGCCGCAGCGGGCAGCAGTTTCGCCGTCTGGGGCGAGTCGCAGGGCGGTCATGCCGCGCTTTGGACCGGGCAGCGTGCGCGGATGTACGCGCCCGACCTGAGGCTGACCGGCATCGCCGCCGCCGCGCCGCCAACCGACCTCGTTGAAAACCTGCGCGCGGGATCGGACCCTTCGGTACGCGCCTTTTTGACGGCATTCACGGCCTATAGCTGGTCGCAGCATTACGGGGCGCCGCTGGCGACGCTCGGCAAGCGAACGACCCAGGGCGTCATCACACGGCTGGCGCAGAACAATTGTATCGTGCTGGGCGCCAAGCCGAAACTGGGCACGATGCTGGGCGTGCTGGTGCTGCGCCGCGACCTGAAGAACGTCGATCTCGGCCGCATCCAGCCTTGGGCGCGGATCTCGCGCGACAACAGCCCGTCGGCGCGCAACCCTGGCGTACCGGTGCTGATCGCACAGAACCCCAAGGACGTCATTGTCGGCCCTGCCGTGACGCAGGCCTACGCGCGCAAGCTGTGCCGCAACGGGGCGCGCCTGCGCTACATCACGATCAGCGGACAGGGCCATGAGACAAGCGCCAAGGACACGGCCGGGGCGACGCTCGACTGGATCGATGCGCGCTTTGCCGGTCGCCAGGCGGTCAGCGATTGCGGTCGGATTTGAAGCAGAGGGAGAAGAAAATGCGCAAGTTGATCGTTGCAACCTTGCTTGCCGCCTCGGCGGTAAGTGCCCAGGCATCGACCCCGGCCGCCTGGAACGCCATGAACCAGCGCGTGAACCGCGCCTGTGTCGCGATGTCGGGGCTTTCGCGCCCCGAGTTGCTTGCGAAGAAGATCAGCTTTTCCGACGTGATCGGCACGGAGGTGCGCATGATCCGCGGTGCCGACAAACGCGGGCGAATGCAGCGCCTGCTGTGCGCCTATAACCGATCGACGGGCCGCACCGAGATCCAGCCGGCAGATGTATGGAACGGACCAACGACCAGGCCTTGATCAGCGACCTATTGCCGTCGCCAGCCAGCTGGCGGCGGCGTCGGGACTAGCCTTGTCCCTTTCGCGATCGACCATGAAATTGGCCTTGCGCATGACGTCGACCTGGATTGCCCCGATGAGGGGCCTGAGTGCCGCAATCAGCCGCGCGTCCCGTGCGGCAGCCGGACCGAGCAACAGCAGCGCATCGTAGCTTGGAATCGCGCCACGCGGATCGGCGAGTACGACGAGGCCGTCGGCGGCGATACGGCCGTCGGATGAGAACGCGGAGATGACATCGGCGTCGCCCGACTTCAGAGCATCATACATGAACGTCGGGTTGAAAGTCCGCTGGCGTGCGAAGCGCAGCCCATAAGCCTGGCGGATGGTCGCCCACTCCGGCCTATCCGGAAATTCCAGGTCCGTGCCCAAAGTGAGCGAAGCAGCCGCCGTGCGCAGGTCGTCGATGCTCGCAATTCCACGTGCGCGCGCGGCGTCACCCTTCATCGCCAGCGCATAGGCATTCTGAAAGCCCAGCGATCCCAATGTCGTAACGCCGTGTTGCGCCCTGGTCCAGCTGGTGACCCCCGCGACCATGTCAGCGCGCGGGGGGTTGTCGGCGCGCTTCATTTCGTTCGCCCAAAGCGTGCCCGCATAGTCGACGTAGACATCGATCTGGCCCGAGGCCACGGCGCCGAACACGACCGCCGAGCCAAGGTTTTCCTTGTAGCGCACGGCGTAGCCCGCGTCCTCGAGCCGGTGACCGATCAGGCGCGCGAGGATGTATTGTTCTGCGAAATTCTTTGCGCCCACCGTAACGATCTGCCGGGTCGGGCGAACCTGCGAGACAAGCGCCGCGACCGGTGCCGCGACGAAAAGTGCAAGGGCTGCGATCCAAAGCAGGCGCGGACCGCGCGAAATGCCGCGCTCGGCCACCGCAAGCAGGGCATCGGCGGTCAGCGCCAGCGCCGCCGCGGCGACACAGCCCCAGATCACCAGTTCCCAGTTCTGCGTCTGCAGCCCGGAGAAAATCACGTCGCCAAGCGATGGCTGCCCCACGGTGGTCGACAGCGTTGCCGCCCCGATCGTCCAGACCGCCGCCGTCCGCACGCCCGCCATGATCGTGGGCAGCGCCAAAGGCGCCTCGACCAGCCAAAGCTTCTGCCCTGCGGTCATGCCGATGCCATCTGCTGCCTCGAGGATGTCGGGATCGAGGCCGCGCAGGGCGACGACCGTGTTCCGCAAAATCGGCAACAGCGCATATAGTGTCAGCGCCAGCAGCGCCGGCAGAAAGCCGAGCGGCGAGATCGGGGCCCCGGTCAGGGTGCGCAGCGCCAGTAACGTCGGATAGAAAAGCGCGAGCAGGGCAAGCGACGGGATGGTCTGGACGAGACTGGCGAAACCGAGCACGCCTCCCTCGACCGACCGATGCCGGGCAGCGAAGACACCAAGCGGCAGCGCGATCATCAGCCCGAGTACTAGCGCGGCACTGGCTATCAGGACATGTGAAGCGACCAGCGGCAGGATCCGTTCGATCATGTCCGCACCAGCGCCGCCATGCGTTCCGCCTGCCCGCGAGGTACCGCGACAAGGGCCTGTGCTGCATCGCCGCCCTCACCACGAAGCAGGTCGGCTGGCGTCGCATCGGCAGCGATGCGCCCCTTTTGCAGGACGATCACGCGGTCGGCCGTCAGCAACGCGGCAGCCATGTCGTGTGTCACCATGAGGCTGGTCAGACCCAGCCGGTCGTGCAGCGCGCGATAGTTGGTCGTCAATGCGTCACGGGTGACGGGGTCGAGCGCGCCGAAGGGTTCGTCGAGCAGCATCAGCCCGGGCGCGGTTGCCAGCGCCCGTGCAACGCCCACCCGCTGCTGCTGACCCCCGGACAAGGTATCGGGTGCCCTGTCGGCGAAGTCGCGGGGCAGATCGACGAGGTCGAGCAACTCCTCGACGCGCTTTGCATTGTCGCGCGCCCCGGCAATCCGCAGCCCAATGCCGATATTCGCCCCGACGGTCATATGCGGGAACAGTCCGACGCCCTGGATGACATGCCCG
>JANMJZ010000302.1:0-3658 GCA_031371635.1 Sphingomonadales bacterium
GAAGCCGACCGGCTCATCGAAGCCCGTTCGGTGCAGCTCGAAACGGCGCTGGCGTGGATCGACCTCTATTACGGCCAAAAGCGTCTCGCCCTGTTGCAGACGCTCGATGCCAGTCTCGACGATCTGCAAAAGACCGTAAGCGCCCGCCTCACCTCGGGCAGCGCGCGACCCTCACAGGCATTGGAACCGGCGCAATTGCGCGCTCAAGTCACCGACCGTCGCGCGGCACTGACTTCTGAGGTTGCGCGCGCCAAGGCCAGGCTGATCCGTTTCACGGGTG
Organism: Sphingomonadales bacterium; assembly: GCA_031371635.1. Taxonomy (GTDB): domain Bacteria; phylum Pseudomonadota; class Alphaproteobacteria; order Sphingomonadales; family Sphingomonadaceae; genus Sphingomonas_O. Next base: position 281 of record JANMJZ010000302.1, read on the forward strand.
ATCTCGATCCGCAGACGGCGGGTGATCCGCCTGTCCTGTCCGTCGATAATGTGCGCCTGCGCGCATCGCTCGGCGCATTGCCAGCTCTCCGCGCCCGAGATGCAGCAACGCTTTCAGCGGATGCACAGACGCGACTTGCTCGCGCCGACAAGCATCCCGACTGGACGGTCAGCGCGTCCTATGGCCGCCGCGAACCCGCTTACGGCGATCTGGTGTCAGTCGGAGTCAGCATCGACCTGCCGCTGTTCGCCAAACGCCGCCAAGACCCCAAAATTGCGGCGGCTGTCAGTGAAGCCGAACGCACAAGGTTCGACCGGATAGCGGCGGAACGCGAATGGGCAGCCGCCCTCGATGCCGACCTCGCCGAACACGCCATGCACCACCAACGTCTCGAAAACGCGCGCAACACCCTCGTGCCGCTGGCCCGCCAGCGCGCCACGCTCGACCGCGACAGCTACGCCGCTGGCGAAACCGATCTCGGCACCGCGCTGCTGGCGACACTCTCGCTCGCAGAGGCTGAAGTCGATTTTCTCGACCGCCAAGCCGAAGTCGCACGCGACGCGGTGCGGATCACCATTACCTATGCGGGGGACGACCGATGAGCATTGAAGCAACACAGGCTGCGCGGCTACGGGCGGCGGCGCTGGTTGCCGTGATCGTCACAGGGGGCAGCGGATACTGGATCGGCACGCAGCGCGACGGCAGCACCGCGACGACGGCGGCGACCGGGGCGGGTGGCAAGATCCACTATTATTACGACCCGATGTTCCCGAACCAGAAGTTCGACAAGCCCGGCAAATCGCCGTTCATGGACATGCAGTTGACGCCCAAATACGCCGATAATGCCACGACTGGCGCTGCGCCCGGCGTAAGCATCGACCCGTCTGCGATACAGAACCTCGGCATCCGCGTTGTGGCTGCCAAAACCGACACGCTGGCATCGAACCTCACCGTCACGGGCAGCATTGATTTCAACCAGCGCGACGTCGCGATCATCCAGGCACGCTCAGGCGGATTCGTCCAACGGGTCTATGCCCGCGCACCCGGCGATGTGATCGGGGCTGGCGCACCGATTGCCGACATTCAGCTTCCCGAATGGGGCGGCGCGCAGACCGAGTTTCTGAGCGTGCGGCGGTTGGGCAATCCGGCGCTGACCGCCGCAGCAAGGCAACGGCTTCGCCTGCTCGGCATGTCAGATGGCGTTATTGCCCGTGTCGAACGCAGCGGACGCACAAGCGGCACCGTTACGATCACAAGTCCGATTTCCGGCATCATCCAGACGCTTGATGCCCGCGCGGGCGTCACGCTCGCGATGGGCCAGACACTCGCACAAGTGACCGGCCTTGGCACCGTCTGGCTCAACGCCGCTGTCCCCGAAGCGCAAGCTGGGTCGGTTCGCGTCGGGCAGAGCGCGACGGCGACACTGACTGCGTTTCCCGGCGAGACATTCGGCGGGCGCGTCATCGCCATCCTGCCGATAACGCAAGCCGACAGCCGGACGCTGACTGTCCGCATCGAACTCGCCAATCGTGGTGGCCGGTTGCGGCCCGGCATGTTCGCGCAGGTCGGTCTCGGCGGCGATGCCCGTGCGGCACTGCTGGTGCCAAGCGAAGCTGTGATCCGCACCGGCACGCGCACGATCGTCATGCTGGCGTCGAAGGATGGGCGTTATCATCCCGCTGAAGTCCGCACAGGTCGGGAGGGCAGTGGTCAGACGGAAATCCTCGAAGGTTTGCGCGAAGGCGAACAGGTCGTCGCCTCGGGGCAATTTCTGCTCGATTCCGAAGCGAGCCTGACCGGCATTTCGGTCCGTCCGCTGGGCAGCGTGAAGTGATCGAAGCCATCATCCGTGCCTCGGTGAAAGCGCGTGGTCTCATCGTCATCATCGCGCTCGTGCTGACGATCATCGGCATCGGCGCGGTGCGGACCACGCCGGTCGATGCGCTGCCCGATTTGTCCGACGTGCAAGTGATCATCCGGACGACCTATCCGGGGCAAGCACCGCAGATTGTCGAGAACCAGGTGACGTATCCACTCACAACGACAATGTTGTCGGTTCCCGGCGCGCGCGTCGTGCGGGGCTATTCCTTCGTCGGCGACAGCTTTGTCTATGTGCTGTTCGAGGACCGGACCGATCTCTACTGGGCGCGCAGCCGTGTGCTGGAATATCTGTCACAAGTCCAAGGCCGCCTGCCAGCGGGTGCAACCGCCTCGCTTGGTCCCGATGCCACCGGCGTCGGCTGGATTTACGAATATGCGCTGGTCGATAAATCGGGGCGGCACGACCTCGCTCAGCTTCGCAGCATTCAGGACTGGTTCCTGCGTTACGAGCTTAAAGCCGTTCCCGGCGTCGCCGAAGTCGCCAGCATCGGCGGCATGGTCAAGCAATATCAGGTCGTCGTCGATCCGCAGAAACTGGCTTCTTACGGGGTGACGGCAGGGGACGTGTCCGACGCTCTCAAGCGCGCCAATCAGGAAACCGGCGGCGGGGTCGTCGAAATAGCCGAAGCCGAATATATCGTTCGCGCCACCGGGTATCTGAAATCGCTCGACGACTTCCGCACGGTGCCGATCCGCACGGCGTCAGGCGGCGTTCCCGTCACCGTCGGCGATGTCGCCACCGTGCAGGTCGGCCCTGATATGCGGCGCGGCATTGCCGAACTGAACGGCGAAGGCGAGGTCGCGGGCGGTGTCATCGTCATGCGGCAGGGCAAGAATGCCCGCGAAGTGATCGAAGGCGTCCGTTCCAAGCTCGCCGAACTGAAAGCCAGCCTCCCGCCCGGTGTCGAAATCGTCACGACCTATGACCGCTCGGGCCTGATCGACCGCGCAGTAGAGAATCTCACCGGCAAGCTCTTCGAGGAGTTTGCGATTGTCGCGCTCGTCTGCGCGCTGTTCCTCTGGCACGTCCGGTCGGCATTGGTTGCGGTGCTCACACTGCCACTCGGTATCCTGATCGCCTTCATAGTCATGCGTATGCAGGGATTGAACGCCAACATCCTGTCCTTGGGCGGCATCGCCATTGCGATTGGCGCGATGGTCGATGCCGCCGTCGTGATGATCGAAAATGCCCATAAGCATCTCGAACGCTGGGCGCATGATCACCCTGATACCGAACTCCAAGGCGCGGAACGCTGGCGCGTCATAACCAATGCGGCGGCTGAGGTCGGCCCTGCGCTGTTCCTCAGCCTGCTCATCATCACCTTCTCGTTCATTCCGATCTTCTCGTTGCAAGGTCAGGAAGGACGGCTGTTCACCCCGCTTGCATTCACCAAGACCTATGCGATGGCGGGTGCGGCGCTGCTATCAATCACGCTGGTCCCCGTCCTCATGGGGTGGCTGATCTGTGGCAAGATACCCGCCGAACAGAGCAATCCG
>JANMJZ010000313.1:0-3509 GCA_031371635.1 Sphingomonadales bacterium
GTCGAGCACGTACTTGTACGCCATTGCCGCGTCTTCATGTTGCGCGGGGAATTTGTTTTCAGGTGCGTGGCGGTACTCTACCGAAACCACGACCGCCTTCATCCGCTCGGCAATTGCACGAGGCGCAGCGTCATAAACGTCGAGATTCGCGATAACCCAACCGCCGCCGTGGTAATAAACGACGACCGGCAGGTTGGATTGGCTTGTCGTGCCGGCCGGGCGATAAACCCGTACTTTCTGCTCCATGTCGCTTCCATAGGGAAGTTCAGTCGTGGTGATGGCAGACGTTTTCAACGCGATACCGCGCTGTTGCGCGACCTTAGCGTAGGCATCGGCGAAAGAAGGTTGAGCGCGCGCGATGGCGGGAGAGATCTTGGTGAGCGGCAGCGGCTGTAGCGAGGTGAGCGCATCAAGCACTGCCTGCAACTCCGCGCTGGCCTTGGGTGGTGTGGTTTTGGCCGTAATCGGCTCTGGTGGCGGAGAGGCCGACGCATCGAGCGGCGAGGTCATCGTCATGACAGCGGAGCGTGCCTCTGCGACGGGAGACGTATCGTTGGTCATTGTGGTGCAGGCGCCGATCGTTATCGTGGCAGCGGCAATGGCCCCGAGCGATACCAGCCTAGCACCGAGAAATTGGTCAATCATGGAGATGTCCCTGTTTGGTTACGTCACCCTAACTCTCCACCTATTCATTATGTCCATAACGATACGCCGGTGGTGATAAGCTGCGTCGATCAGTCTCTCCGCGGCTGTCCTGCCGCTGATCGGTACGCGACGGGTTTCAACCGTATGTCGGGATGGTAGCCACCGAGACCGCCATCGCCATTCGCTAAACTAATCCGACCGTCGCGAATCCACCCATTTTCCCCGTTCCAGTGCCACCGATCAAAGCGACACGCCTGAAAGCCGACAGGCTGGTACCGGGTTTGAAAGCTGCCCGACGGCAAGCGCCCCAGTTATTGCCGTTCCGAGGTCTGATCGGCTTTCCCAAAAGCCGACGGTCGGCTTCGTAGGGCGAAGCACCGCCACCGCGTTGTGGAACACATTTGCCACGTGGGAAGCGGTCTGGAAGCGTTTGGGCGGCGAACGAGCGGAAGCGGAAGTGCATCAGCAGCATGAAGATACTTGAGCAAGGTGCTAGTGCGAGTTATTGTCACGGCCCTGCCGGCGCTCTGGCGTCGCGGCGACGACTTGTCACTCGGAGTGTGCTTTGCCGGATGATCGATTTGTCAGCGTGAATTTAGCTGACTCGTACTGGCGCACATCCGCATCGACTGCCTTGGTTCAACAATCGTTCGGGGGCTCTCAGCCCGACGAGAACGAACTCCGGTTGCTTGCGGATAATCTGCCTTCGCTTTGCTGGATTGCCGACGGCGATGGCTCTATCGGCTGGTATAACCAGCGCTGGCATGACTATTGCGGCAGCACGCCGGAGGCGATGGCGGGTTGGGGCTGGCAGTCCGTCCATGATCCGGTGACCCTACCTGAGGTAATGCAGCGATGGACGGCGTGCATCGCCGCTGGCGAAGCGTTCGAGATGACATTCCCGCTTAAGGGCGCTGACAATATTCTCCGGCCTTTCCTCACGCGCGTGACGCCACTCAAAAACGATGACGGCGAGGTTGTGCGATGGTTCGGCAACAATACAGACATAGCGACCCTTCACGAAACCGAGGCAGCACTAAAAGAAAGCGAATCTTATGTTCGCCTCCTGCTTAACTCGAGTGCGGAGGCCTTTTATGCGGTCGATCGTGATGGGGTAACGACGCTTTGCAACGACGCATTCGTCAAGATGATGGGGTTCACTGACGCCGACGAGGCAATCGGACGAAAGCTCCACGATCTTATTCATCACACTCACCCAGACGGCAAAATCTACGAGGTCGCCGATTGCCCAATCTATAATTGCGCCATGGACGGGACCACTGCTCACCGAAACGACGAGCTGTTTTACCGGTTGGACGGGAAGCCGATACCGGTAGAGTATTGGGTCAAACCGATTTTATTTGAAGGTGAGCATCGCGGCGCAATCTGCTCGTTTATCGACATCACGGAGCGGTTGATAGCACGCGCCAAACTAATCGCGAGCGAAGCCGAATTTCGCACCTTCGCCCAAGCCATGCCCAACCAAGTGTGGGCCTCAAAACCCGACGGATTGCTCGACTGGTTCAACGAACGCGTTCATACTTATGGAGGACTAGCCGTCGCTGAACTGGAAGGAAACGGCTGGGCTAAGATGGTTCACCCAGACGATCTTCCGCTTGCGATAGAGCGCTGGAATACGGCACTGGCGTCGGGAGAGAACTACGAAACCGAATTTCGACTACGCCGAGCTGACGGCGAATATCGCTGGCATTTGTCGCGCGCCGTCCCGATCCGATCGGGGGATGAACCGCCGACCCGATGGATCGGCACGAACACCGACATCGATGACCAGAAAACTACCAGTGCTGCATTAGCTTTGCTGAATACGACGCTGGAGCACAGGGTCGCGGTAGAGGCAGCGGAACGTGCCCGGCTGTGGCAGATTTCGCAGGATCTGATCTTGGTGGTAGATCCCGATGGCAAGATTACAGCGGCTAATCCTGCTTTCCTCACTACGCTCGGTTGGCATCCCGAAGATCTAATTGGGAAGAACGCTCGAGAGTTCGCCCATCCCAACGAGCGGACAAGCGGCGACGCTGTGCTCGCCGATGCTGTCAAAGCGCCCCTCGCACCTTACGAGAGCAGGGCTCGTCATAAGGACGGATCCTATCGGTGGATCTCGTGGGTCGCCTCACCGAGCGAAGGACTGGTCTATGCGACCGGCCGCAACGTCACGGCTGAGCGGGCTGCCGCTGAAGAGCTGGCCGTAGCGCAGGAAGCTCTGCGACAGAGTCAGAAGATGGAGGCGGTTGGACAGCTAACGGGGGGAATCGCGCACGATTTCAATAATATGCTGGCAGTCGTGATGGGTTCGCTCGAGCTGCTGGGTCGGCGCGTGCCAGACGGAGATGCGCGAGCTCAGCGATATATTAATGCCGCGACCGACGCCACCCGGCGCGCGGCCTTGCTGACGCAGCGTTTGCTCGCCTTTTCGCGCCAGCACCCGCTGCAGCCACAGGCGATTGACGCCAATAAGCTCGTTGCGGGCATGTCCGATCTGCTGCGCCATTCGCTCGGCGCGGATGTTCAACTCGAGACGGTTCTGGCAGGCGGGCTATGGCGCACGCACGCCGACCCCAACCAACTCGAAAACGTTCTACTCAACCTCGCGGTCAACGCCCGCGATGCGATGGCCGACGGAGGGTATCTGACGATTGAGACGCAGAACGCCCATCTCGACGAGCGCTATGCCGCCGTCAATCTTGGCATCAGCGCGGGTCAATATGTCTTGGTTGCGGTAACAGATACGGGCCGCGGCATGCCTCCCGAAGTGGTCGAAAAGGCGTTCGACCCGTTCTTCACGACCAAGCCGGTGGGTAAGGGGACTGGTCTTGGCCTCAGCCAAGTCTACGGCTTCATCAAGC
>JANMJZ010000321.1:0-13476 GCA_031371635.1 Sphingomonadales bacterium
GACGATGAACCACGCCGACCTCGCGCGCCAAATGCTCGACGAAAGCGGCTACACCGCCGCGCTCCAGGCCGAAAAGACGGTCGAGGCGAGCGGTCGCCTCGAAAACCTCACCGAACTCGCCCGCGCGATGGAGGAATATGAAACGCTCGGCGACTTCCTCGAGCACGTCAGCCTGGTGATGGACAATGAGGCCGCGGCGAATGAGGCCAAGGTCACGATCATGACCATACACGCCGCCAAGGGTCTGGAATTCGAGAAGGTCTTCCTCGTCGGCTGGGAAGAAGGCGTCTTCCCCTCGCAGCGCGCGCTTGACGAGGGCGGGCTCAACTCGCTCGAGGAGGAACGCCGCCTCGCCTATGTCGCGATCACCCGCGCGCGCCAGTCCGCGACCATCCTCCACGCCGCCAACCGCCGCATCTACGGCCAGTGGACCAGCAGCATCCCCAGCCGCTTCGTCGGCGAACTCCCCGCCGACAATGTCGAGCACGAATCCACCATGTCGGGCGGCGCGAGCCTGTGGCAAGCCAACTGGTCCGAACGCGCCGATCCCTTTGCAGACGTCGCGCGCGGCACCGGTCGCGGCCCGGGCTGGCAACGCGCCGCCAGCGTCAACTCCAGCTTCTCGACCGCCCCCCAGCGCATCGTAGAGGCGCGCGGCCCCGCGATCAGCCTGGGCAACAAGGGCCGCGACGACCTGGCGCTCGGCCAGCGCGTGTTCCATACGAAGTTCGGCTACGGCCTCATCGCCGAGATCGAAGGCAACAAGCTTGAGATCGACTTCGAAAGCGCGGGGCGGAAGCGTGTGCTGGATAGCTTTGTGACGACCGGTTGAAGCCAGGCAGCGAACGCCCCGATCAGGTACCGGCAGAAGAGGAACAGGGAACGGCGCTCTTGCACCCATACACCGTCCCTTCAACCCGCCGCCGGTTATAGTCCGGCGCGCCGTCGTCCCACCACACCGGTCCGCGCTCGCCCAGCGCGACCTTCGCCGCCTGCACGCGGGCTCGTGCAGCGGCTTCCGCACCTGCATCTCCAGCCTTCAACGCCGCCGCCACGGCACGGCGCGCAGCCATGAGTTCCACGACCAGTTCGGCCCGGCGCGCCGCTGACAGCGCGGGATTGCTCGCCCGCCACAGCACCCCATCGACGATGATGTAGCGCTTGTCGGGCGTGAGCGGCGGCGGCATCGACGGGGAACGCCGGACCCGCGGCAAATATCCGCTGTCCTACAGGCGGCTTGGCACGGCATAGACTTGTCGATGACCCAGCCGCTCCTCCCCGCTCACCTTCAGATCGCTTTCGCTCCGGCACCCGTCGAGCCACGCCGTAACGGCTGGACGCCCGCACGGCAGCGCGACTTCATCGACGCGCTGATGGCGTGCGGGTCAGTTAAGATGGCTGCCTGCTATGCAGGCATGTCGTCCAAGTCCGCCTATCGCCTGCGCGCCCGCAGCGATGCGGCGAGCTTTGCGGATGCCTGGGACGCGGCGCTAGACGCGGCCATCGGTCGGGTCGAGGCCAGGGCGCTCGACCGCGCGCTCAACGGCACCCGCGACCCGGTCTTCTACGGCGGGCGCCAGATCGGCAGCCGCACGCGCTATGACGAGCGGCTGGCGGTTGCCGTCCTTCGCCACAAGCGTGTGTCGCATTGCGAGACCTGCGACTTCCTCATTTCGTCGTTCCTGCAGACCGGTTCGGCGGAGTTTTTGCACGAACTCGTGGGACGTTCGTGACTTTCGGCAACGCCTCCCGCGGCTATAATCGCGCTTGGCATGACCGTGCCCGCTCGGTTACCGAAGCAGGCAGGGGGATAGCCATGCGCTGCGTTTCGGGACTGCGTCTTACCACGGTCATGCTGCTCGGCGCCGCGCTGGCCGCGTGCAGCACCGTCGCGACCGCGCCAGCCCCGCCACGGGTCGATACCGCCGCTCCCGTGGCCGAACAGCCGTCGTACATCGACGTACCGATCACCGCGAAAGTGGTGGAGCTCGAACGCGCGCTCAATGCCCGCGTGCCGCGCGTCCTGTGGCAGATCGACGAAGTGAAAAAGGCCTGCGTCCCCGCCCAGCGCATCTTCAAGGGCAAGCTGAAGATCACGCCCGACATCTCGTGCCGGGTCGTCGGCACCGCCATACGCGGGCCGATCACCGTCGGCGGGTCGGGCGAGCTGCTCACCCTGTCGATGCCGGTCAACGTGCAGGTCGCGGCCAAGGACATCGGCCATATCATCAAGCAAAAGACCGCAACGGCGGCCGCCCGCGTCCGCGCGACGGCCCGGCTCGGCATGACGGCGGCGTGGCAGCCCACCGCAAAGGTCGACATCGACTATAAGTGGACGCAGGTCCCCGGCACCGAATTCCTTGGCCAGCGGTTGAAATTCGCGAGCAAGGTCGATCCCCGCCTGCAACAGGTCATCGCCGGGCTCGAACGTACACTCCCCCGCGAACTGTCGGCGCTGAACGCGCGGACCGAAGCGGCAAAGGCGTGGGAAAAGGGCTTCGTCGCGCTCCAGCTCAACGAGAAGAACCCGCCCGTGTGGCTCCGCGTTACGCCCCAGCGCATCGCCTATGGCGGCTACCGGGTGATCGGCAAGGACATCCAGCTTTACCTGACGGCAACTGCGCTGACCGAGACGTTTGTTGGACCGCGTCCCGAAACCCGCAAGCCGACCCCGCTGCCGCGTCTCGGCTTCGAGCGGCCTGCTGCCAATGCCCGGCTGTTCGTGCCCGTCATCGCTTCCTACGCAGAGCTGGAACCGGTCGTTTCCAAAGCACTGGGAAAGCTTGCGAAAAAGGGAATCAAGTTGCCCAGTGTCGGGCCTGTGAAGGTCCAGTTCGGCAAGGTGACAATCTATGGCACGACCGGCGACAAGATCGCCGTGGGCATCCAGATCGACGCCGAAGGGCCGAACGGGATCCTGAAGCCCAAGGGGCAGGTCTGGCTGACCGGCACCCCGGTCAACGAGCCGGGATCGCAGATCGTCAGCGTCCGCAACCTCGCGATTACCGGCGCAACCGACAGCCCCGCGACCAACCTGCTTGGCCAGATCGCCCTTTCAGCGGATACGCAGGGCGCGATCCAGTCCGCCCTGACCGAAAACTTTGCCAAGGATTACAACGAGGTTTTACGCAAGGCCAATACCGCAATTGCGGCCACGCGGGTCGGCAACTTCGTCTTGTCGGCAACGCTGGCCAAGGTCGTGAACGGGCGGATCGAGGCTTATGGCCAGGGGTTGTACATGCCGGTGACCGCCACGGGCGCCGCAACGATCCGCTACGTGCCCTAGCGGCTGCGCCGACGTCGGATGCTAGCGATACGTTAAAAGGAAACGGTTACAGGCTAACTACATGGCACGGTCAGTCTCCCTTGCGGTCGAGCGAATTGCTGCGGTCCTGATCGGTTTGGCGCTCCTTGCCGCCGGCGTGATCGCGCTGTGGCCCTCGCCACCATCCAGATCGCCGGCCGCGCGGCCGGCGCCCGTCGTCGTCAAGCCTGCCCCTGCGCCCGCCGACCCCAGCCTGTATCCCATCCGCTCGGCGCTCAGGATCGATCACAAGCTGAAACATGGCGACTGGATATGGAACGAGGCCGCGGCGCCCGTCAGTGGTCCCGATGGCGACGTCATGCTCGTCACCGTCGATCTGAAAGCGCAGATGATGTCGGTGTTTCGGGGCGGCCACGAGATCGGCGTTGCCGTCATCGAACATGGCGCAACCGGCAAGCCGACACCGCTGGGCGCCTTCACCATCCTGTCGAAGCACAAGGATTATCACTCGAACACCTATGTCGACGATGCGGGCCGCCCGGCACCCATGCCTTGGGCCCAGCGGCTGACGACGACGGGTGTCTTCATCCACGGCGCCAAGGTCCGCATCGACTGGGGCAGCAACGGCTGCGTCGGCATCCCCGATGCGTTCGCCGAAAGGCTCTTCGGGGCGACGAAAGTCGGCGACCGGGTGCTGATCACCGACGGCGCCGTCATGCAAGTCGGCAACAGCGTACCCGCAGCCTAGCGGCTGTCGCATCACGGCAACCTTGAGCGGGCATGGTCGTTTCAGGGACGAACCATCAAGGAGACCGTTCATGCCGCTCATCACGACACGCGACGAAACCGACCTGTACGTCAAGCAGTGGGGCGAAGAGGGCCGCGACATCGTGCTCGTGCACGGATGGCCGCTCAACGCCGACAGCTGGGATGACGTAGCGCTTGCGCTGGCAGAGGCCGGGCATCGCGTAACCGCCTATGACCGCCGCGGCTTCGGTCGGTCGGATCAGCCGTGGGACGGCTATGACTATGACACGTTCGCCGACGACCTTGCGGACGTGATGGAGGCGGCCGAGGTGGAGGATGCGCTCCTCGTCGGCTTCTCGATGGGCGGTGGCGAAGTCGCCCGCTATCTCTCGCGCCACGACAAGGCAGGCGTTTCGAAGGTCGCGCTGATCTCGTCGGTCGTCCCCTTCATGCTCCAGACGGCCGACAACCCCGACGGCGCCCCCGCCAAGGTGTTCGAAGAGATGAAGGCCGGCATTCGCGACGACCGCGCCGGGTTCATGCGGAGCTTCGCCCCTCAGTTCTTCGGCAACGGGTGGATCACGAAGGCCGTGAGCGACGGCGTGCTCGACAGCTTCTTCCAGATGGCGATGCTCGCTGGCCTGTGGCCGACCCTGGCCTGCGTCGATGCATTCTCCGCCACCGATTTCCGTGGCGACTTGGCCGCGTTCGACCTGCCGACGCTCATCATCCACGGCACCGACGACCGTACCGTGCCGATCGACGTCAGCGCCCGTCGGGTCGCTGCAGCCCTTCCGCACGCGCGACTCGTGGAATATGCGGGCGCGGCTCACGGCGTGCTGGTTACGAACAAGGATCAGGTCGTGAGATACCTCCTTGCCTTCCTCGACGAAGCCTGACTTTCGGAGCGGCAAGGACAGGCGATGTTGCAGCAACCACCATTGCGGGCCAAAGGCTTCGCGTGACTGCAGCAGAACCATCCTCGCCGCTCTCGATCCCTGACTTCAGGCTTTACTGGATCGCGCGCTTTGCCGCGGTGCTCTCCACCATGGGAATGGTCGTGATCATCGGCTACCAGGTCTACGACACGGCCCGCTCGAGCTACGGCATGTCGATCCGCGAAGCCTCGCTGCAGATCGGGCTGGTAGGCCTGTTCCAGTTCGTGCCGCTCGCCCTGCTGACTCCAGTCGCCGGCTGGGTGGCAGATCGATACGAGCGGCGCACCGTCGCCCGTATCGCAAACGCCATCGACATGTGCGTTGCGCTGGCACTGGGCTACGCGACCGCCAACGACCTGCTTACCCTGCCGCTGCTGTTCGCCCTGGCCGCCATGCACGGCGTTGCGCGCGTCTTCGTCGGTCCCGCGATGTCGGCGATCGCACCGAACATCGTTCCTCCAGCCTTGTTGCCGAAGGCGATCGCGATGAGCTCAATTGCGTGGCAATCGGCTTCGGTCGCCGGGCCGGCTCTGGGCGGCTTCCTGTATGCGGCGCATCCTTCCCTGCCCTACTGGACCGCGGCAGCGCTGATGTTCGTCGCCATCCTCGCGCTGTCGCCCGTGCGCCGCGTCGTTCCGCCGCCCTTTCAGGGCTCCACCACCCCCCTTGGGCAGATGGCCGACGGGCTTGCCTATGTGCGCGGCCATCGCTTCCTGCTGGGCGCCATCACGCTGGACCTCTGTGCCGTGCTCCTCGGCGGCGCGACCGCAATGCTGCCTGTCTACGCGCGCGACATCCTGCAGGTAGGAACACCAGGCTTGGGAATATTGCGCGCGGCCCCTGCCGTGGGCGCCGCTCTGGTTGCGCTATGGTTTTCGTGGCGTCCGCTACGCAACAATGTCGGGGTCAAGATGATCGGCGCAGTGGTCGCCTTTGGTCTCGCGACCGTCGTCTTCGGAATTTCAAGACACATGGGCCTTTCGCTTGCGGCGCTTGCCGCCCTTGGCGGGTTCGACATGTTGTCCGTCTACGTACGGTCGTCGCTGGTTCAGCTTCACACGCCCGACTCAATGCGCGGCCGGGTCTCCGCCGTCTCGGGGCTGGCGATCTCAGCCTCCAACGAGCTCGGCGAAGTGCAATCGGGCATTGCCGCCGCGCTGCTCGGACCGGTAGGTGCCGTGGTTGTTGGCGGCGCAGCTGCGGTCGCCGTGGCCCTTGGCTGGTCCTATATCTTTCCAGAGCTGCGCAACGCCCGTACGTTCGACCCACCAGAAACCGCGCTCAGCAACGCCGTGATGCAGGAGAAGCCCGCATGAAAGCCGCCAACATTCTCGAAACGATCGGCAATTCTGCCCATATCCGCGTTAGTCGTCTGTTTCCCGACGCCGAAGTGTGGATCAAGTCGGAACGCAGCAATCCGGGCGGATCGATCAAGGACCGCATCGCCCTCGCCATGATCGAAGATGCGGAGCGTTCGGGCGCGCTTAAGCCGGGGGGCACGATCGTCGAGCCCACGTCGGGTAATACCGGGATCGGGCTGGCAATGGTCGCCGCGGTGAAGGGCTACAAGCTCGTGCTCGTCATGCCCGAAAGTATGAGCATCGAGCGCCGCCGCCTCATGCTCGCTTATGGTGCGACGTTCGACCTGACCCCGCGGGAAAAGGGCATGAAGGGTGCGATCGAGCGCGCCATCGAACTGGTAGACTCAACGCCCGGAGCCTGGATGCCGCAACAGTTCGAAAATCCAGCGAACATCGACGTCCATGTCCGCACGACCGCGCAGGAGATCCTTGCAGATTTCCCCGACGGCCTCGATGCCATGATTACTGGTGTCGGTACGGGCGGACACATCACCGGCTGCGCGCAAGTACTCAAGGCGGCATGGCCCGGTCTGAAAGTATTTGCGGTGGAGCCCACCCTGTCGCCGGTCATCTCGGGCGGTCAGCCTGGGCCGCATCCTATACAGGGTATTGGCGCCGGTTTCGTGCCTGCTAACCTGCACACCCAGTTGCTCGACGGTGTCGTGAAAGTCGATCCTGCCGATGCCAAGACGATGGCGCGCCGGGCCGCTGCCGAAGAAGGGATGTTAGTCGGCATTTCCTCGGGCGCAACGCTGGCTGCTATCGCGCAAAAACTGCCGGATCTGGGTCCGGACGCGCGCGTGCTGGGCTTCAACTATGATACGGGAGAACGCTACTTGTCCGTGCCCGACTTTTTACCGGAGTAAGATCAGACCATTGCGATGCCTTGCCGCTTCGCCTCCCCTAAAAACTCGAGTAGCTTGGACGCCGCCGCATTCGACAGTTCGATGAAGACCCTGCGACCGTCGGTTGGGTCGGCGACACGGACAAATATTCCGAAATCCGTCATGGTGCGTATCCAGCGCAGCGCAGTCGTAGGCGGCACGGCTGCTGCAATGCACAGGCTGGATACGGCAACTTTGATGCGCTCGATCCGGGCCGCCATCAGGTCGAGCATCATGTCCCATGCGGGGTCCGCGAACATGTCGGCGGGGAACATTGCTTCACGCTGGCGCCGAAACCGGATCATCGCACGAATATCTTCGGCACGCACGATCTGGGTGTGTGCCGAGCGAAAATCGGGCGACCCAGCGCGATAGCCTATCAAACCATCTGAGACCGTTTGCCGTGTGTCGTCGGCAGCGCCCGACAGGGCCCGGGCTATGCGGGCGACCTCGTCGGCAATCTGGTGGAGGCGTGCAGTGTCTCGGACCGCGTCGATCTCTCGAAGGGTCACCGATATCGCGGCGCTGGCAAAACCAATAGCTGCTACCTGCTCGAGCAAGGACGGTTCGCACAAGAGCGTGGCATAGGGCGCCGAAACACGCGCTGCTATGCGGTCTATGGCTTCCTGCCCAAAACAAATAACGGAACTCTGACCACTCCACCCTGCTTCGACCTCGATTCGAGAAAGCAACGCTTCCTCGCCAGTCTGTTCGGCCGCACCGATATGCACCACCAAAAGCGTGCCATACGGCCGGTGCTGCAATTCGGACTCCGCTTCCAGGAACGACAGCTTGCGTACTGGACGCAGACCTGCTGCCAGAATGGCGTCCTCCAGGTCGGTTTCGGCCAGGGCAAGATCGGCAACGATCCACGCACTTCGGCGCGAATCCGTGCTCGAACTTAGCGCCATTCTTTCGGCCCCCGACAGTAACTGCGACATTTGCTACCGCGTCCTTCAAATCGTCAATAGATCGGATGTGGTGTAAGCTGGACACAGATACACGGAAATACGCCTCCGAATCGGGTGCCGTAATCAGGTTTATCAAATCACTACTCAAACCCCACGACATATTTCAAAAAGAGTACAAGGTGTTAAGAACGTCTATTGACGCACTGATTTAGATCCATTTTGGATGGAATGAGTATTTGATGGAACGACAATCGCCAGTTCGCGATCCAAGGTTTGCGCCAAAAAACCGCCATGCCCGGCTACAGCGATTCCGCAATGCAGCATTCATGTTTGTCGCCTATGCTGCTTTCAATGCGATTCATATTTGTACCCGCGCTAGGCATGACCTTGCTTTCTGTTCCGGCCTTGGCGGCCGAGCCTGCGCCGCAGGTTCCCGATGTTTCTTCAGATGACATTGTCGTTACCGCGCCGAAACAGACGGGCTCTGTTATCAGTGACGTGCCACCAATCGTCGAACTCGATGCAAATGCCGTAGAAAGCTATGGCGCGGCCTCGATAACGGAGTTGTTGTCCGCTCTTGCCCCCCAAACAGGGCCAGGCCGCGGCAGGGGCGGCGGTGGCCCCGTCGTTCTGCTCAATGGCATCAGGATATCCGGCTTCGGCGAATTGCGCGACATCCCGCCAGAGGCAATCCAGCGCGTGCAAATCCTGCCCGAAGAGGTTGCATTGCAGTACGGCTACTCAGCGGACCAGCGGGTCGTCAATTTCATCCTGAAGGACAATTTTCGCGCGGTCACGGTGGATGCCGAATATGGTGGCTCGACAGCGGGTTTCCGGCGTGAAAGCGAATTGCAGGGAACGCTGGTGCGAATCGGAAAGTCGCAGCGGCTGACATTGGGCGGCACATACGAGACCGGTACCAGCGTGCTTGAGAGCCAGCGTGGGATCACGCAACGGGCGGCCATCTTTCCGTTTGCCGACACGGGTCAGTATCGCACGTTGTTGCCCGGGTCTGACTCAATCAAGCTTAACGGCGTGCTCAATCGCAAGCTTACGGAGAGCATTTCAGCGACTTTCAATGGTAGCTGGCAGCGCGACACTAGCAACGCGCTATTGGGCGTACCGACGGCGACTCTGAC
Source organism: Sphingomonadales bacterium (assembly GCA_031371635.1). Lineage (GTDB taxonomy): Bacteria > Pseudomonadota > Alphaproteobacteria > Sphingomonadales > Sphingomonadaceae > Sphingomonas_O. The sequence continues at coordinate 9,246 of JANMJZ010000321.1, forward strand.
CGCAGGGGGCCGGACCATTACTCGTGGTTTCCTGCCCACCCTTGAGCGCGGCACGACGACGGACGCGCTACACGGTGGCCTCACGCTGAACGGCAATATTTCCAAATGGTTGTGGACACTCACAGGCAACTACGATCGCTCCGTAACGCGAACCCTTACCGATCGTGGCGTCGATGCAGTTGCGCTGCAGGCTCTGGCTTCTGCTTCCGGGTCGGGCTTCAATCCGTTCTCAACTAACCCGGCCAGCCCGCTGCCTTATCTGGCACGCGATACCGCGCGACTGCAGACCGATAGCTCGAATGGCATTTACACCTTGTCGGGCGCGCTTCTGCAGTTGCCCGCCGGCGCCGTGCGAACCACGGCCCGCATCGGTTTTGCAACGACGCGCCTCGCCAGCCAGTCGGTTCGGGGCGGCGTCCCGCAGTCGACCCGCCTTTCCCGCGACGAAGCGAATGGGCGGGTGAACATCGACATTCCGCTGGCAAATGCAGATCGCGATGTTGCGGGCGCTCTCGGTCGATTGTCGATCAACGCCAACATCGCCTTTCGCAAGTTGTCGGACTTCGGCGGCCTCGTCAGTTTCGGCTATGGCCTGAACTGGCAACCCTTCGAGGGACTTACGGTGCTCGCGAGCGCACTGGGTGCCGATACCGAACCAGGCATCGGCGACCTCGGCAATCCGGTTCTCACCACTCCCGGGGTCCCGACCTATGATTACACCAGGGGCGAGACCGTGCTGGTAATCCGTATTTCAGGTGGCAACCCCGCGCTGGTCAGCGAACGCCAGCGCGACACCAAGGCATCGATGAACTACCAGCCGCCGAGCCTGAAAGGTCTGACCGTGGGTGTCGATTATTTCCGGAACCGCAGCACGAATCCCGTCGCGGGCTTCCCGACGCTGACCCCGGATATAGAGGCAGCCTTCCCCGGGCGCGTCGTCCGCGATGGCACCGGACGTCTCATCAGCATCGACAGCCGGTCGGTAAATTTCGCGGCGACCCGCAGCGACGTTGTGCGTGTTGGCTTCACCTTCCAGAAGGAATTTGGTCAGCCTCCGGGCGGTCGTGGCTCTGGCGGCTTTGGCGGCGGCAGAGGAGGCAGGCCAGAGGGCGCCGGGTTGCGACCGGGCGGCGGGGGCGGCTTCGGCGGCGGTGGTTTCGGACGCGGCGGAGATGGCGGACGCTGGACGGTCGCGCTTTACGACAACATCCGGTTTCTCGATCAGGTGCAGATCCGCCCCGGCTTGCCGGTTCTCGACCTCCTCGGCGGCGACGCAACCGGTGGCAACGGCGGCAGTCCGCGTCACAGTTTCGATCTTGACGCAGGCTGGTTCAACAAGGGCATCGGCATCCGCGCAACCGGAAGCTACCAGAGCGGGTCTGTGGTCAGCGGCTCGACTGCCGCCTCCACGCTGCGCTTTGGCGATCTTGCGACGTTCAACCTCAACGCCTTCCTGAATTTCGACAGCCGCAAGACGCTTGTCGAAGAGGTGCCTTTACTGAAGGGCGCTCGGCTAAGATTGAGCGTGCAAAACGTCTTCAACGCGATCAGGGACGTCCGCGATGGCGCCGGGGTCGTGCCCATTGGCTTTCAGCCCGGCTATATCGACCCGCGTGGCCGGTACATCGAGATCGACTTCCGCAAACGTTTCTAGCTGATCGCTGCAATCTGGTAGAGGAAATCGGCAAATCCCATCGTAGCCTGCGGCAGGCTGGCAACCTTGGGATTGCTGGATTCGATGACATAATATTCGTCCGGCGCGTGCGCTCCGTTGCCATGGCCGAGGCCGAAATGCCCCGCCGGCAGGGATACTGGTGCCGCCGTGAAGACGGCCCCCGGCCATGACCCGGCGAGGCGCGGATTGAGTGTTGCCGTGATTCCTGCCCTTTTGTAGGTCGCAAGTTCCGCGCGGATCACCCGGCTATCCTCGGCCGTTTCCGTCGGGTCATAGCCCCCAGAGACGTTTACCTCGATGTCGGTGAAGCCGCGCTTGTCGAGATGCGCGCGGAGTTTGCGTGTGGCTTCGGCTCGTGTCTGGTTGGGGACGAGCCGACAGTCGATCTTGGCTACGGCTCGCGCGGGCAGCACGGTTTTGCCACCTGGGCCAGTGTACCCAGCAACGAGCCCCTCGATATTCACCGTCGGCTGTGACGCGAGCCGTTCGAGCGCTTCAGCAAACGGCAGGTCGTCGATCCACACAGGCACACCCATCGAAGCCTTCATATCGGCCTCGTTAGATTTTTTCGCGTTTTCGGCGATCAGGGCTTTATCCCTTACGGACAGCGGCCGCACATTCTCGAACCACCCGTCGATAGCCGGCGTATTACCGTCGGGCGTGACCAGCGTTTGTAGCGCCTGCACCAGCCGCCACGACGGCGAATCCACCATCGCCTTGTAACTCGAATGCAAGTCCTTGGCAGGGCCGCGCATCCATTTTGCGCCGCTTGCGATCAGTTCGAGTTCGATAATCCCTTTCGACCCAAGGTTGACGTCGACATTCCCAGACTTATCCTGCCAGGCGGCGGGAATGACGACACCCTCGCACCGCTTGAGGGCCGCCAGCACTTCCGGCCGGGTCGCAGCGTCACGGAAATTTGGTGAACCGATTTCTTCCTCGCCCTCAGCCAGAAGCACGAGATTGACCGGCAATTTCACGCCCGCCGCGCGGAAGGCGTGCAGCGTCGCGAGGAACGTCGCTTCCGGTCCCTTCTGGTTGATCGCCCCGCGTCCGACAATCGCTTTGCCCCAGCCGGGCTTGTCGACAATCCGCGCTTCGAGCGGCGGTGATGTCCATTCGGCAGGATCGAATTGCTTTACGTCGTACATGAAATAAATGCCCATCGTCCGCTTTGCCCCCGCATCGAGCGTTGCGAACACCGAAGGGTGCCCGGCGGTAGGGACAATGTCCGCCTTCTGGAAACCAGCATCCTTGCAGAGCGCCGCCATATATTGCGCGCCCTTCATCATGTCGCGATTCTCTGCGGCGATGGATGGCAGAGCGATCCATTCCTGTATGCGCTTGATTGCGGCGTCATTGCCGGCTTCGATCGCCTTCATCAGCTTCGCCGTATCGCCAGACTGGGCAAGCGCGGCGCTTGGGGCCACGAGCAGGCCTGCACCGATGATGCCTGCGTTGAGGATGCTGCGTCGGTCTAGGCGATCGGTCATTCTGGCTCTCCCTGCTCCATGGCCAGAGTAGAGCGTGGGGACGTGTCCGTGTCGAGAAGAGAAAGACCGAAAGGTTGGGTGTTCGTCAGCAGATCTCCGGCGCGGGCGGGCTGGCACGTCTCGCGCCAGCGCCGCCTGCTCCTCAGTGTGCCAGCGCCTTGTTGATGTCCTCGACCATCTTCTTCGCGTCCGCCAGCAGCATCATCGTCTGATCCATGTAGAAAACGTCGTTGTCCACACCGGCATAGCCCACGCCACCCATCGACCGCTTGATGAAGAACACCGACTTGGCCTTGTCCACGTCGAAGACCGGCATCCCGTAGATGGGCGACGACTTGTCCGTCTTGGCCGCGGGATTTACCACGTCGTTCGCACCGATGATAAAAGCAACGTCGGCCTGTGCAAATTCGCTGTTGATGTCCTCAAGCTCGAACACTTCGTCATAAGGGACGTTCGCCTCGGCCAGCAGCACGTTCATATGACCGGGCATGCGACCCGCCACGGGATGAATGGCGTATTTGACGCTGACGCCTTCCTTCTTGAGCAAATCGCCCATCTCGCGCAGCGCATGCTGCGCTTGTGCAACGGCCATGCCGTATCCGGGCACGATGATGACACTGTCAGCCTGCTTCATCATATAGGCCGCGTCTTCGGCCGAGCCGCGCTTCCACGGACGATCGACCTTGGCTGCGTCACCGCTACTCGCAGTCGCGCCGAAGCCGCCGGCGATGACGCTGATAAAGCTGCGATTCATCGCCTTGCACATGATGTAGCTGAGGATCGCGCCTGACGACCCGACCAGCGCGCCGGTGATGATCATCGCGGTGTTGTGCAGCGTGAAGCCCATCGCCGCAGCAGCCCAGCCTGAATAGCTGTTGAGCATCGACACGACGACCGGCATGTCGGCCCCCCCGATCGGAATGATCAGTAGGAAGCCGATCACGAAACTCAGGATCGTAATCGTCCAGAATATCCATGGGCTCTGGTCGAAACAGAAATAGGCGACCAGCCCGATGATCCCAGCGAGCACACCCAGGTTGATGACGTGGCGCGCGGGCAGCAT
>JANMJZ010000333.1:0-2584 GCA_031371635.1 Sphingomonadales bacterium
GCTCCGCAAAACTCATCCCAAAACCATAACGGAATGTCACGCTCGCGCTCTTCGATTGCCCAACTGTCATCATCTCCGTTCGGCAATGTTTGCTGCCAAACGACGGCCCTAGCGGCGACAAATCCCAAGTAACATTGTTCGATTAATAATGAGCCCGCCAACATCGGTTGGTGTCCCAGTTTTTCATACATGAATCGCCTTGCGTCGATTGCTGCTACCCACTCAGGATTGCCAGCAACCGATAACTCACGTGCTACGATCGCTGCACGCTCAGGCTGCAACGCCTCTCTGAGATCTTTGAAGTCAAATTCGACTCCAACCGCATGAATGTGCAGGCGATGGTCAATCCACGTCTCAAAATCGCCGAGTTCCCAATCTTGAGTTAGAGCGGCCTCGCCTTCCGCCCACCAAAATTCTTTCGGGATTGTCGCTTCCCCGCTAGTTTTTTCACCCGACGTAAGCACACGGGCGCGAGATTTGAGCGTGCCGATATGAGCAAGCCGACAAATGGCAAATTCTGCAAGCCCACTGCCATTGAACTCAGCAAGTATCGCGCGCGCCTTGGCAGCGGGTATCCATTGTGGTGGCATATGCGACAGGTTCGTCGAAAAGTGCTGAGCAGCGCAAGTGCTTTGATGTTTATACGGCGAGCTTCAATAAGTTTGATTCTCCGCTCAGATACGCTCCCCAAGCATCAAGCAATTTGCGGCGCATTTCCACGAATGACGTTCGTTTGTATGCCGCGACGACGGCGTCGGGCACTGCGTGGGCAAGCGCTGCCTCTGCCACCGGGTCCGGTATCGTGGGCATCAATTCGGCTGCCCAGTCGCGGAACGATGATCGAAAGCCGTGCACCGTGAAACCGAGCGGCTTCACGATCTTGCTCATTGTCATATCGGACAGCTTGCGTCCGCCCGTGCCAGGGAAAACCGGAGCGTCTTTGAGCGTTGTGCGCAGCGCCTTGGCCCGCACGAGTAACGCGATTGCGGCTGGCGAGAGCGTGACGTCGTGGGCCTTGCCGCCTTTCATCAATTCAGCCGGTCGACGCCACAGCTTCGCATCGAGGTCGATATGCGACCACATGGCAGCCCGGACTTCGCCAGAACGTGCCGCTGTGGCGATCGTGAATAGCAGCCCAAGTCTGCCGGACGTGTCAGGCTTGGCGGCTTGCTCGCTGTAGAACGCGGGCACGTCGACATACGGCATTGAAGCATAATTGCCGCCCTTAGGCTGTTTCGATAGCAGTGATTGCAGACCATCGCGTGGCCCGCCGGTAACTCGCCAGCGCTGTGCTTTGGCATAGTCGAGGATGCCGAAGATCCCATGCCGCAGCTTGCGGCCGGTGTCTGGCTTTGCGGTCCACAGCGGCGCCAGCACCGCTGCGATGTCGCGCTCCTCAATACTGTCGACGCGCAGCCCGCCGATCTGGGCAAAGGCGTGAAGCCTCAATGCCGAGATGAAGCGATTTGCGTTGCGCTTCGACCAGCCGGCTTGCTTGGCCTCGTGGTACTGCTCTGCGGCCTCTCTGAACGTCGGAATGGCAATTCGATCGCGGTCGCGCTCGGCGATCGGGTCGCGTCCGGTCTTGGCGGCAGTGCGCAGCTTTCGCGCCTGGTCGCGGGCTGTCTCTAAATCGATATCAGGCCAGCCGCCGAGCCCTATGTCGCGGCGCCTGCCCAGCACTTGCATGCGCAGCACCCACGAACGCGCGCCCGATGGCGAAACAAGTCAATGCAGCCCGCGCACGTTGCCGTCGCTATGGCGCCCCGGCTTTGCATTCCTGACCTTGACCGCATTCAGCATTGAATTTCACGCCCACAACTGTTCCCACATAATTGCGCGTTTAGTGGCAACCGTCAACGGACGATGGCGTCCAGTTCTCAGTAAAAAGCGTTGGTTTTCTCGGGGATGTCCGGTCAGGTGCGAGCAGTGGCGTTCAAATGGTTCGATGCTCACCGCCCGCACCATCGTGAAAGGCGACCGCTCATAGGTCGCGCCAGCCGGTAAGCTTCGGTGGAGACCGTCATAATACGGCCGATTCCCCACCATACGGCTCGATATCAAGACTGCTCATGCCGAGCCGATCACCCGGTACCGCCGGAATCACTTGCGGCGGCCTTCTGCTTCGACGGCGCCTTATTGGACACCGAACCGCTTTGCTTAGCGCTCATCGCCGTCAGATAAGCGACGATGTCTGGCATGGCTGACGCTGGCACGGGTGCCTTGTAGGTGTCACGCATCTTGCTGACCTCGGCCTTCCATTGGTCGGCGGAGAGAGGCGGCTGGTTCAGCGCCATGGAAGCCGAATGACAGGCGGTGCAATTGGCGTTGATCACGTCGGCATGGGGACCGTCGGGATATTGCTGGTCGTCGATCGGCAGCTCGACTGTGTCCGACACAAGCGTGAAGCCGCCCGCCGAAACGCTTGAGGGGCTGGGGCTGGACGTAGCGACCGGCGTAGGGGCAGGGCGATCATGCGGGGCACCGATCGCGATCAGCACGACAGCAGCGACGCCAACGGCGGCAAACGAGAGCGTTCCGAGCGACGGAATCTTCATGTTCTTGTTTCCCTCAAGCCACGACG
>JANMJZ010000334.1:0-4248 GCA_031371635.1 Sphingomonadales bacterium
CTGAACGACGTGCAGGCGGCCCGCCGTGTCGAGCATCAGGACGTCGTATCCCTGCAGCTTGGCGGCAGTCAGCGCGCGCCGGTCGATATCGACCGGCTGCTGCCCGGCCACGATTGGCAAGGTCGCGACGCCCGTTTGCGCACCAAGTACGGCAAGCTGTTCCTGCGCTGCCGGACGATTGACGTCGAGCGACGCCATCAGCACCTTCTTGCGGTCTTTGTCGGTAAGCCGCTTGGCGATCTTTGCCGAGGTCGTCGTCTTGCCCGAACCCTGTAGGCCGACCATCATGATGATCGCCGGCGGCGTAACGTCCAGCTCGAGGTCCGATGCGTCCGACCCCAGCATCTCGGTCAGCGCGTCGTTGACGATCTTGACGACCTGCTGCCCCGGCGTGACCGAGCGCAGCACGTTCTGGCCGACAGCCTTGTCGGTGATGCTGTCGACAAAGGAGCGCACGACCGGGAGCGCCACGTCGGCTTCGAGAAGTGCGACGCGAACCTCGCGCATGGCCGCGCGCACGTCCGCTTCGGTCAGGGCACCCCTGCCCTTCAACCGGTCGAATACGCTTCCGAGGCGGTCGCTCAGCGTGTCGAACAAGTATCGAAACTCCAACGCAAAAAACGCCAGCGGACGAAACCTCGTCGGCTAGCGGCACCGCACCAAGCGGCTCGATCGCAATGCGATGCGTGCGCGGCCTTTAGGCAAACAGCTCCCCTACGTCAATGTCCTGCGCAGCAACGGACATTTACAGCTTGTTCACGCTGCACCGCTAAATTCGCCGTTCGAAACTGGAACAGGGGCAATAGGTGGGCGGTACCGGGACGAGCAAGGCGCGGACCGACAACGCCAGAAACGATATCCTCGCAGGCGGAATCGTCCTTGCTGCAGTCATCATGTTCGTGGGGACCGGCGGGCAACTGGTCTCAAGCACAATCCGGATGCTGTCCGGAGTCGGCGGTGGCGCGGACCGGACACTGATCGTCGCGCTGTTGCTCAACATTGCACTCATCCTGTTCGGCTGGCGTCGATACAACGACCTTTCCCAGGAGGTTGCCGAGCACGCGGCTGCCGAGCAGCGTGCGCAGTCGCTGGCAATTCGCGATCCGCTGACGGGTTTTTACAACCGGCGGGCGATCCACGACAAAGGGGCCGAACTGTTGACCCGCGCGTTCAAGCGGCAAAAGGCGGTTGCCCTACTCATGCTCGACCTCGACCACTTCAAGACGGTCAACGATGTCCATGGCCATGCCGTGGGCGACGTCCTGCTGAAGACGGTGGCGGCACAGATCACCAAGCTGCTCCCCCCGTCCGCCCTGACAGCAAGGCTTGGCGGCGACGAGTTCGCCTGCATTTTCGCGTTTGATCACGATTATCCGGATGTGGTCGAGCGCGTGGCACAGGCAATCGTGTCGCAGCTGGCACAGCCGATAGACGCCAATGGCGCGCACGTGCGCATCTCCGTTTCGTGCGGGATCGCGCGCTCGGACAGCGATTGCATCGACGTCGACATGCTCATGCGTCGTGCGGACATCGCGATGTACGCCGCCAAGAATAAGGGGCGCAACCGTCACAGCTGGTTCGACGCGTCCATGGAGAGGGAACTTCATGCCCGCAACGAGCTCGAATACAGCATGCGCCAGGGCATTCCAGCGGGTGAATTCGTGCCCCATTTCGAGCAGCAGATCGATCTGACGACGGGAAGGTTGCACGGATTCGAAATGCTGGCGCGCTGGCAACATCCCACGCGCGGCCTCGTCTCTCCCGAGATCTTCATTCCAATCGCCGAAGAGACGGGCATGATCGCCGACTTGTCGCTTGCGGTGATGCGGACCGCCCTGATCGAGGCGCGCAACTGGGACGCCTCCCTCAGCTTGTCGGTCAATATCTCGCCGGTCCAGCTAAAGGACCCATGGCTGGCTCAGAAGATCGTCATGCTGCTGACGGAGACGGGCTTTCCCGCGTCGCGGCTGGAAGTCGAAATCACCGAAACCTCTCTGTTCGAAAATCTCGGGCTGGCCCAGTCGATTGTCGGCAGCCTCAAGAATCAGGGTGTAAAGCTTGCGCTCGATGACTTTGGCACGGGCTATTCGTCGCTGGCCCATTTGCGCGCGCTGCCGTTCGACAGGATTAAGATCGACAAGAGCTTCGTGGCGTCCATCATCGATAACCCCGAGAGCGCAGCCATCGTCAATGCCATCACGCGCCTGGGGGAAAGCCTCAATCTGCCGGTGACTGCCGAAGGCATCGAGAACGAAGCAGTCGAAGAGCGCCTTCGCCAACTGGGCTGTCGTAAGGGCCAGGGATGGTTCTACGGGCGTCCGACGTCCATCATGCAGACCCGGACACTTCTTGCGGAGCGCAACCTGCTGCCCAACGCCCGTCTGTTGCGGACCGCCGCGATGCATGACGCGCCGACCGTGCCAGGTGCCGACGACGGCGTGCAGCGTTCGGAGCCGGTTCGCCGATTGGCATAATGGACTTAGCGTCGGCTCGTCCCTAAGTGCCCGCGGTCATGACTGGCCGCTTTCACAAGATGCACGGACTGGGCAACGACTTCGTCGTTATCGATGCGCGTGACGGCGTCGTGTCGATGAGCCCGGCGCGCGCGCGGGCGATCGCCGACCGGCGCACAGGCATCGGCTGCGACCAGTTGATCCTGATTGCGCCCTCGTCGACGGCCGACGCCGCCATGCGGATCTGGAACAACGACGGCAGCGAAGCCGAAGCGTGCGGGAATGCGATGCGGGCGCTTGCCGTGCTTATCGGCGACGCGTCGCTCGAAACACGCGGTGGTCCTGTGCGCATTGCGCGAAACGATGCTGGTGCAACCGTGGAACTAGAAGCGCCGAATTTCGACTGGCAGGCCATTCCGCTCGCCTATGCCATGGACACGGCTTCCATGCCGGTCGCATGGGACGGGCTGCGCGCGCCGATGGTAGTCAACATGGGCAATCCCCATATCGTATTTTTCGTCGAAAACCTCGATGCCGTCGATATCGAGCAGATAGGCCCCGTGATAGAAACCGACACGCTGTTTCCTGACCGGATCAACGTCAATATAGCCCAGATCATCGGCCCGAATGCCATTCGCTTGCGGACCTGGGAACGCGGCGCTGGGCTGACGCGGGCCTGTGGTACCGGGGCCTGCGCCACCGCAGTCGCCGCCATCCGCAAGCGCCTTGCCTCAGGGCCCGTCGAGGTGGAAATGACCGGCGGCGCTTTGACCATCGACTGGCACGAAGGCAGCAGCGTCCGCATGACCGGACCCGCCACTCACGTCTTCACGGGTGAGGCCGACTGGACCCGGTTCGACGCATGACGGTCGAGGTCATCGATTTCGGATGCCGCCTGAATCTCGCCGAAGGGGCTGCCATCGGCCGGCTGCTCGAGGGGCGTGTCGGCGACACGACCGTGATCAACGGGTGCGCAGTTACCGGTGAAGCGGTGCGCCAGACGGCACAAGCAGCCCGCCGCGCCCGTCGCTCCCGCCCCGATGCGCGAATTGTGGTGACAGGATGCGCGGCACAGGTCGATCAAGCACGCTTCTCGGCCATGGCCGAAGTCGACCTGGTGCTCGGCAATCGCGAAAAGCTGGTTGCTGAAAACTACAGCCGCGCGGGCGTCAATGTGGGTGACGTCATGATTGCGTCACAGCGCGCGACGCCTGTCGTAAGCGGGCGTGGCCAAACGCGCAGCTTTGTCGAAATCCAGACCGGCTGCGATCATCGCTGCACGTTCTGCATTATCCCCTTCGGACGAGGCGATAGCGTCTCGGTACCGCCATCCGCCGTCGTGGAGGCAGTTGCACGGGCCGTCGACGAAGGGCAGCGCGAGGTCGTGCTTACCGGCGTCGACTTGACCAGCTATCGCCCTTCGCTCGCCACGCTCGTCTCGCAGATCCTGCGCGAAGTGCCTGCCCTACCCCGCCTGCGCCTCTCATCGCTCGACCCGGCCGAGGTTGACGCTGCCCTGTTCGAGCTGATCGTCGGTGAACCGCGCGTCATGCCACATGTGCACTTTTCGCTGCAGTCGGGGGATCCGATGATCCTGAAACGGATGAAGCGGCGTCACACGCGTGGTCAGGCGATCGAGCTGGTCCAGCGGCTGAAGGCCGCCCGTCCCGCGATCGCCATCGGTGCCGACCTTATCGCCGGGTTCCCGACCGAAAGCGCGACCATGCACGGCAGCAATCTGTCGATCGTCGAAGCGTGCGATATTGTGTTCGGCCATGTCTTCCCATATTCGCCG
>JANMJZ010000014.1:0-9048 GCA_031371635.1 Sphingomonadales bacterium
AGGCGCAGCTCGAACATTATATCGCCACCGCGGTGCAGGTTTCGGGCGATGCGCCGGTGCTGATTGACCGCTATCTCCGCGACGCGGTCGAGGTCGATGTCGACGCGATTGCCGATGGCGAGCAGGTCGTCGTCGCGGGCATCCTCCAGCATATCGAGGAAGCCGGCGTCCATTCGGGCGACAGCGCCTGCTCGTTGCCGCCGTACAGCCTTGCGCCCGAAATCGTGACCGAAATCGCGCGCCAGGCCGAGGTCCTCGCCAGGGCGCTGTCGGTCCGCGGCCTCATGAACGTGCAGTTCGCGGTGAAGGACGGCGAAGTCTACATCATCGAGGTCAACCCGCGCGCCTCGCGCACCGTACCCTTCGTCGCCAAGGCGATCGGATCGCCCATCGCCAAGCTCGCTGCGCGGGTGATGGCGGGGGAAATGCTCGCCAACCTGCCCCGGATCGACCTCGACATTCCGCATATCGCGGTGAAGGAAGCAGTGTTCCCGTTCGCGCGCTTCCCGGGTGTCGATCCCGTGCTCTCACCCGAAATGAAAAGTACGGGCGAAGTCATGGGGATAGATCGCGATTTCGCCCGCGCCTTCGCAAAGGCCCAGCTCGGCGCGGGAACGATTCTGCCCCATTCTGGCACAGTCTTCGTGTCGGTGAAGGACAGCGACAAGCCCGTCATCCTCCCCGCCGTACTTGAACTTCTTGAACTCGGCTTCAAAATCGTCGCTACCGACGGCACCGCCCGCTATCTCGCTGATAAGGGAGTTGCAGTCGAACGCGTCAACAAGGTGGCACAGGGCCGCCCCCATATCGTAGACCGCGTCGTGGACGGCGACATCGCGCTGATCTTCAACACCACCGAGGGCTGGCAGTCGCTCAAGGACAGCGAAAGTATCCGGCGCGCGGGCCTGATGAACAAGGTACCTCAATTCACTACAGCGTCAGCGGGCGTTGCTGCAGCGCACGCTATCGCTGCGTTACGGGACAGCGACCTTGAAGTTCGGCCCCTGCAGTCTTATCATCTTCGGCTCGCAAGCTGAATCCCGACAGATGCGACGATAACGGGCATCGGAGCGTTTCCGGGGCCACAACAGGGTTTTGACCAAGGGGTTTTGAAGATGGCGACGGTCGATAAAATGCCGATGCTGATCGAGGGGCAGCGGATGCTCAACGAACAGCTGGTGCTGCTCAAGGCCGAACGGCCCGAGGTGATCGATGCTATCGAAGAGGCGCGAGCGCACGGCGATCTTTCGGAAAATGCCGAATATCATGCTGCCAAAGAACGCCAGGGTCAGATCGAGGCGATGATCGTCGACATCGAGTCGAAGCTCAGCCGTGCGACGATCATCGATCCCAAGGAGCTTTCAGGCGACAAGATCGTGTTCGGCGCAACGGTTACGTTGCTCGACGACGATGACAAGCCGATCAAGTACCAGATCGTCGGCGAGACCGAGGCGGATGCCAAGGCCGGGCGCATTTCGTACAATTCGCCGCTGGGCCGCGCGCTGATTGGGCGCAAGGCAGGCGATGACATCGAGGTGTCGGTGCCCGCTGGTGACCGGTACTACTCGGTGTCTAAGATCGAGTTTATCTGAGCGTGCAGGCGCCCCGTCCGCTGCGGACGACGGCAGCCATCGCAGCGGCAACTGGCATCGCCTTTCTCTTGCAGGGGTTTGCGGGGCCGCATGTCGTGCTTCAGGGTGGGTTTATTCCGGCGCGGCTGACGGAGGCCGTGCCTTTCAACTCCGTGCCGTTCGCGCTGACACCGCTGACGGCTACGCTGCTGCACGGTGGCTGGGCGCATATTGCCTTCAACCTGCTCATGCTCATCTATTGCGGGCGTCAGGTGGAAGGCGTCTTGGGGGGCATGCGCCTTTTCCTCCTATACGTGCTGGGGGCCTATGGAGCGGCCTTGGCACAGTATCTGTCCGACCCGACGTCAAGCGCACCAATGATCGGTGCAAGTGGGGCCATATCCGCAGTAATTGGAACTTATGCGCTGATGTTCGGCCGTAATCAGGTGAAAAGCATTGGGCCGGTACCAGCGCTTGCCGTGCGCGCGCTTTGGCTCGCAGGCGCCTGGTTCGTGCTTCAATGGGGCGTAGGGTTCATATCAGGGGGAACCGCCACGCCAATCGCCGTCGCAGCGCACGTGGGCGGCTTTCTGACCGGACTAATCCTGATGTATCCCCTGCTCGAGTGGCGTTACCGCTACGGTTAGGCCTCGAGGTCGGGTTCCAGCAGGCGATGCAAGTGCACGACGACATAGCGCATCTCAGCATCATCGACCGTCTTTTGCGCGGCGCCGCGCCAGGCTTTCTCGGCAGATTTGAAATCAGGGAAGATGCCTACGACGTCCAGCTTGGAAGGATCCTGGAAATCGAGCGTCTGAGGATCCGTCACGCGGCCGCCGAAGACGAGATGAAGCTTGCTCATCAATCTCACCTAGCGCGCTTCGGTGGTCGGCGCGACTGTTATTGCTAAACGGCAGCAGCCGGATCAGCGTCCGGCGTTGGCGAAGGAACCGGTGCCGCTCCAGCAACCGGATCATTTCGCTTGCCTTTTACTGTGCCGGCAGCAGCCGTAGACGCAGCGGTCGCCGCTTTCACGATCTTGCCCACCATGCCGCCGACGCCGTCCGAAGCGGCAGCCATGGTCAAGCCGGCGGCAGTCAATTCGGTTGCTCCTGCTTGCTTTGCAGCTTCGAAGGCATCGACAAGGGTGTCGCGCAGCTTTTCGGTCCACGGACCTAGCGTTTCAACTTCTCGCCGCGTTGCAGGCAGCATGGCGGCGGCAACGGCGCCGACCGCTATCGCACCGGCAATGGCGCCGAAGGGATTGTCTTCGAGCGCTTGAGTCGTGGATTTTACCGCGTCATCAACTTTGGTTTTTGCGTTATCGCGGACGTTTCGGGCGGTGTCGGCGACGGTCTTGCGGCGGCTTTTAGCTGTATTGGCCGTTGCACTACCGTTCGAACCGGAACTTTGATTTTCTGCCATTTTTCAAATCTCCTTGGTGCGCCGATCAACTTTTTCCGGCGCATTTGGTTGCTTGTCCCCGGGTTCGATTTCCTTGCTGTTCGCCTTGCCGGTGCGGTAGGTCAGCGCGATGCCGACAAGTGTTGCTGCGACCGCCACGAGCCAGGGCTTCGACTTCGCAGTCGACGACGCCTCGCCCAACAGGTGATGGACCCTGTCGATCACGCCGTTGGCCATTTCGGCCGCGACGGTGCGCGGGTCGATGCGGTGGCGGATCTCACCCAGCGTCGCGATGATGCGAGTGCGCGCCTCTTCGGCGTGGCGCCGCGCATTTTCGCTGCGCCGGTCGAGCTGCTGCTTCATGACTTGCCATCCGGATCGATGATTCTCTCGATACGCCGCTTTCCGAACCACGCCAGCAGTGCAACGATCATCATCGTCGTCCCAACGACGATCAGAACGGCCACGCCCGTCCCGACCAAGGGCGCCAGCAACATGATCAGACCCACGAGCAAGGCAATTATCGCCGCCTGTGCAAGCACAAGCGCACCGACGATCATGCCCGCCGCCATGGCAAACGAAACGCTGCGCCGGGTTGCCTCTATACGGTAGAGGGCGAACTCGGCGTCGAACCAAGTCCTGATGTCCTCGACAAGGCGTGCCATAAGGTCGCCCAGCGAAAGCTGCGCCTCTACCGGCGGGCCATCAACTGCTGACGGATCGATGTCGGAAGAGCCCACCCAGCAGCTCGACTAAGCGTCGCTGTCACGGCTGCCGCCGCCTATTTTGACCAGTCGCGTCAGTACGAAGCCAATTGCTGCAGCGGCGCCGATCGCGATCATTGGCTGCTTGCGCACGAATTCGCGGGTGTCGTCGATGATCGAGTCTATATCCTTCGACTGCAGCGTATCGGCGAAGCCGGAGACCTGATCCGCAGCCTTGCGTGCATAATTGCCGTAATTGCCGCCGATCTTTTCGTCGACGAGGTCGGCTGCACCCGCAACAGCCTTCGACACGCTGTTAAGCGCTTCAGTGGTGCGGTCCTTGCCCTCATTAGCGGCGTTGCGCGCGGCACTGACCGCTTCGGTTGCGAGCTTCGACGTTGCTTCCTTGGCCTTGGCAACGACACGCTTGGTGCCTTTTTCAGCGCCCTTCGTAACATCGTCAGTAATACCGGCGTTCGACGCCGATGCGACCACGGGCGCAGCGGGTACGCGCTTGCGGCTTTGCTTTGCGGGAGTATCTGCGGCGTTATTGTTCTCAGCCATGGTCGTTTCCTCGTTTGTAGCGCCGAGCGGCGGGATCGCGGTCTCAACCGGTCAGCCGGAACTCTGTTCCCTTCGTTACGGTAGCGTATTTGCATATCCCGGCGGGCATATACTAGGGGCAGCCCGCCGATCGTCGCACCGGAGTTCGCGAATCATGACCGCAATACTCGATATCCACGCCCGCCAGATCATCGATAGCAGGGGCAACCCCACGGTCGAAGTCGACGTGCTGCTAGAAGATGGAAGTTTCGGACGTGCCTCCGTTCCTTCGGGCGCCTCGACAGGCGCATATGAAGCCGTCGAACTGCGCGACGGGGACAAGTCGCGCTTCCTGGGCAAGGGCGTCCAGAAAGCTGTGGATGCGGTGAATGACGAAATTGCCGGAGAGCTTACGGGTCTGGATGCCGAAGATCAGGGCGAGGTCGATGCGGCAATGATCGCCCTGGACGGTACGCCCAACAAGGCGCGGCTTGGCGCCAATGCCATCCTCGGCGTCAGCATGGCGGCGGCGAAGGCTGCGGCCGACGCGCGCGGCTTGCCGCTTTATCGATACGTCGGCGGGGTCGGGGCCCATGTGCTGCCGGTGCCCATGATGAACATCATTAATGGCGGCATGCACGCCGACAACCCCATCGATTTTCAGGAGTTCATGGTGATGCCCGTCGGGGCTGACAGCCTGTTCGATGCCGTACGCATGGGTAGCGAGATTTTCCATACGCTTAAGAAGAAGCTCCATGACAAGGGTCTTGCCACTGCCGTTGGCGACGAGGGCGGCTTTGCGCCGAACCTCGCCAGCGCGCCCGAAGCACTCGACTTCATCATGTCCTCCATCGAGGCCGCCGGCTATACGCCTGGCGACGATGTCGTCTTGGCGCTCGATTGCGCGGCGACTGAGTATTTTCGCGATGGTGCGTATCGCTTCGACGGGGAAGGTATCGTCCGCAGTCCCGAAGAAAACGCCGCCTATCTTGCCGATCTCTGCGCCCGTTACCCGATCGCGTCGATCGAGGATGGGATGAGCGAGGATGATTTCGAAGGGTGGAAGGCGCTGACGGATGCCATCGGAAAGAAAGTGCAACTCGTCGGCGACGACCTGTTCGTCACCAATGTCGATCGGCTGGCAATGGGGATCGAGAAGGGGCTGGCCAATTCGCTGCTCGTGAAGGTCAACCAGATCGGGACGCTGACCGAGACCTTGGCGGCGGTGTCGCTGGCTCAGCGCAGCGGCTATACGGCGGTTATGTCGCATCGGTCCGGCGAAACCGAGGACGCAACGATTGCCGACCTAGCGGTCGCGACGAATTGCGGGCAGATCAAGACCGGTTCGCTGGCCCGTTCGGACCGGTTGGCGAAATACAATCAGCTTATCCGCATCGAAGAAGAGCTTGATACCCAGGCGAAATATGCGGGTCGTTCGATTTTTGCCACGAAACCGGGTTGATTCAGTGAGTCGACTGTGATTCAAGAAGTTGGTGGCAAAGTCTAAAACCTTCTGGATCAATCTTCGTGCCGCGGCAGCGCCTGCGGCGGCGCTGATCGTCGTCGCGTTCTTCGGCGGCTATGCCCTGTTCGGCGCCAATGGGGCCCTGGCCTGGGGCGATTATTCGCGCCAGCTGAAGGACCGGCAAGAGCAGTTGGTGCGCGTCGAGAAAGCGCGGGGCGAGCTCGCCAATCGAGTGGCACTGCTGGATCCGAAGCACGCCAACCGCGATCTGGCGGAAGAACTCGTTCGCCGCGACTTAGGGCTGGTACAGCCAGGCGAAGTCGTCATCCGACTGAAGTAACCTGTCTGGTTCGACAATCGGAGCCGGTTTCTAAAATTAGCGGCTTTACCGTAGCGTCAGCTTGCGCCTGCATCGCCGTGGCGCTTATAGCGGCGCCATTCACTCCACCGGAAAGGCTCGTCCGTGGCAAAAGCCGCCGTCAAGGCAGAAACATCCGCTATCGCCCGTCCGCCGGAGCCCCAGCGCTATAAAGCGTCGACCGAAGAGATGCTGTCGTTTTACCGTGACATGCTGCTCATTCGCCGGTTCGAGGAAAAGGCCGGACAGCTGTATGGGCTGGGCCTGATCGGCGGGTTTTGCCACCTCTACATCGGGCAGGAAGCGGTAGCCGTCGGCCTCCAGTCGGCCCTCAACATCGGGCTGGATTCGGTCATCACAGGCTATCGCGATCACGGCCACATGTTGTTGTGCCGGATCGAGCCGAAGGTCGTCATGGCCGAACTCACCGGGCGTCAGGCGGGCATCTCGCACGGCAAGGGCGGATCGATGCACATGTTCGATGTCGGCAAGGGCTTCTACGGCGGGCACGGCATCGTCGGCGCGCAGGTATCGCTCGGCGCGGGCTTGGGTTTTGCCCACAAGTACCGGAACGACGGCGGCATCGCGATCGCCTATTTCGGCGATGGCGCGGCAAATCAGGGACAAGTCTACGAAAGCTTCAACATGGCGGCGCTGTGGAAGCTGCCGATCGTTTTCGTCATTGAAAACAACGGCTACGCCATGGGCACCAGCACCTCGCGATCCAGTTCCGAAACCGATTTCCACCGCCGCGGCGAAAGCTTTCGGCTGCCGGGCATGCAGGTCGATGGCATGGATGTGCTCGCAGTGCGCGGCGCTGCCGAAGCTGCGTTCAAATGGGTGCGTGAAGGTAATGGGCCAGTGCTGATGGAGCTCAAGACCTATCGCTATCGCGGCCATTCCATGTCGGACCCGGCCAAGTACCGGTCGCGCGACGAGGTTCAGTCGATGCGCGACCAGCACGACCCCATCGAGGGGTTGAAGAAGACACTCGAAGCGGCCGGGATCACCGACGATGCGTTGAAAGCAATCGACAAGGAAATTCGGACGATTGTCGCCGAAGCGGCTGATTTTGCCGAGCAATCCCCCGAACCCGATTTGAGCGAACTCCATACCGATGTGCTGGTGGGGCAATATTAATGGCTATCGAACTGAAAATGCCCGCACTCTCGCCGACGATGGAGGAGGGGACGCTGGCGAAGTGGCTGGTCAAGGCCGGCGACGTGGTCAAATCGGGCGATATCCTGGCCGAGATCGAGACCGACAAGGCCAACATGGAATTCGAAGCCGTCGATGAAGGGACGATCGGCGAGATCCTGATCGCCGCCGGGACCGACAATGTGAAAGTGGGCACGGTCATCGCAAAGATGGCGGGCGACGGCGAAGAAGCGAACGTAGCCGCGCCTGCTGCCGCCGCTGCGCCAGCAGCCGTCGCCGCCGCGACGTCCGACCAGGCCGTCGAACCTGCGCCCGCGCGGGCGCAGCCGAGCCCGGTCGCAGCAAGCGCTCCTGCGGCAGCCACAAATGGTGCGACCGTCAAGATGACGCTTCGTGAGGCCCTGCGCGATGGCATGGCCGAAGAGATGCGCAGCGACGACCGCGTCTTCGTGATGGGCGAAGAGGTCGCCGAGTATCAGGGTGCCTATAAGGTTACTCAGGGACTGCTCGAGGAATTCGGCGCCCGGCGCGTGATCGATACGCCGATCACCGAATATGGCTTTGCGGGCATCGGCACCGGCGCGGCGATGGGCGGCCTTCGACCCATCGTGGAGTTCATGACTTTCAACTTTGCGATGCAGGCCATCGACCACATCATCAACTCGGCGGCCAAGACCAACTATATGTCGGGCGGCCAGATGCGCTGCCCGGTCGTGTTCCGCGGCCCGAATGGCGCTGCTTCGCGTGTCGGTGCCCAGCACAGCCAGAACTTCGGACCTTGGTACGCCAGCGTTCCCGGCCTGATCGTGATTGCCCCCTATGACGCAGCCGACGCAAAGGGCCTGCTCAAATCGGCCATTCGTTGTGAGGATCCGGTCGTATTCCTCGAGAATGAGCTGCTGTACGGGCGCACCTTCGACGTACCCGAAGGCGACGTGGTGGTTCCCATCGGCAAAGCGCGGATCATGCGTTCGGGCACCAGCGTGACGATCGTCAGCTATTCGATCGGCGTCACGCTGGCACTCGAGGCCGCCGAAAAGCTGGTCGCTGAAGGCATCGAGGCCGAGGTTGTCGATCTGCGCACGCTGCGTCCGCTGGACACGGCAACTGTGCTGGCCAGTCTGAAAAAGACGAACCGCATGGTCGTCGTCGAGGAAGGCTGGCCGGTCTGTTCGATTGCGAGCGAGATCATGGCTGTCGCGATGGAAAAGGGCTTCGACGACCTCGACGCGCCCGTTGCCCGTGTCACGAACGAAGACGTGCCGATGCCCTATGCCGCCAATCTGGAGCGGGCAACGTTGGTCAACACCGACCGTGTCGTCGCGGCGGCGAAGGCGGTCTGTTACCGGTAGGTGTCAGCAGGAGTTTCGGGTGACGGCCGGCGTGTTCTGCTCGAGCCCGTAGTCCATCGTGGCGTTGGCCGCCACTATCGTCGAATCGCCGCGCGTGCGCGGATTACGAACGATAAAGGCTGATTTGTACCGGATGACCTGATTGTTGACACGCAGACCGAAATACTGAAGCCCCTGCGCGAAGGGTTCGACGATAGCCTTATAGTCATAGGCGATCTCGACGAACATGACGATATTGCTGGGCGGTGCCTTGATCTCGGACCCAGCGGGACCCATGCCCGCGAAGGTCGTTGTTGTCCTCCCCGCGCCAGCAACGCCATAGGAAGATGTGTATGGCCTTGCGCCATAACAGCGTTGCCAGGCGATCCACTGGCCGCCCGACGCGTTCTGCTGAAGGCTGGATACGATGACGCGCCCGCGGTTCACGAAATCGATCGTCGCTCCCTGAATGCGGACCGCCTCAAAAACGTCGTTGATGTTGGATTCGAATATC
>JANMJZ010000051.1:0-8945 GCA_031371635.1 Sphingomonadales bacterium
TTCTGCATCGGCTAGTGCTTCTCGCACCAGCAAAGCTGATGGCTTGCCATTCCCGATCGCGAATCCAAATGGCAACTTGCTGAATAGATCAATGGCAAGCGTCAGAACTGGTCTGTGCCTGCTGCTATCGTCTACAAAGAAGTCGGGAGCGGTGTGGTCGATGACAAGGACCTCTCCGACGCGACTGGCATTTTCGATTTGCTCTTGGCTTTCAGCGGAATCGTTCAACCTTAACGAAGAGCTTCCAAGCACCCCCGAACGGATTCTTTTGTCAATATGAGCCCTGACGGTCTTCTCAGTTGGGGCGGCTAGATTGGCTGGCCAGTCCTCAAGAATCTTTGCCACCATCGCTCGAGGGGATTGGATGTAACCGTCTAGCGCCGCTTGGTCGATCCGCTGGTCAATTTGCACCAATACATCTGCTGATAGCTTCGGAATTCGTGCAGGGAGTCGGGCACTCCATGGGACCAGCGACCAAATAGAGGGTTTTTTTCTCCACGCGCGCAGCAGGTCATAAAATTGACGGGGGGAAATACTAAGTGCCGCCGCGGCTCTATGGACGGCATCAACGCCAGCTTGTCCGCTTGCTTCGAACTCCATGACGACCTTGAGTCGGCTTAAGGCTGCTTGGCGTCGAGCGAAAGGTAGCCGAAGCCACGCCGGATCGTCTGCAAAACTTTCATGTTGGTGATCGTTCAATCGGTCTTCCAGGGTCATCAATGCTCTTAAATGTGGGTCATGGACTGCACGACAGTTCCGCCGTGAAACACCCTGAAACATATTTTCCTCTCCGACTACTATCTTCTTTCTTGCAATGACGTGCGTTTTGCAGCATATGCGATGACATGAGTTTTGAAGGCATAACCTGGGCAGAAGCTAAGCTTGAATCAGCGGTGCCTTCACGCCCACGGCTGGATGAAAGGCGCACTGCACATGAATAGACGTAAACGGATATCTTCTACCGCGCCGGTTCGCGACGTCCGCCCCAGATCGTCAAGTTGCACCACTGGCAGTGTACCCGTCCCCAACAGTGAGCAGGCGCACTTCGGCGAGGGCCGGCTCGATATAGACCTCCAGATTGTCGTGTCAGTGCTGCCTTGGGTGCGCCAGTATCAGGCGCAGCCTATACGTCTGCCGATTGAGATTGACAGCCGAAAGACCTTTTATACTCCCGATGGGCGACTGCTCGGGCTGGCGCGTCCTTTGTGCGTTGAAGTGAAGCCGCTCGATAAACTGCGTAAGATACCGGATCTTGAGGGTCGCAAGAACGCAATCAAACACGCATTGGGCAAGATTGGCGAGGACTTCGCCATTTGGACCGAGGTGGAGATTAGAGCCGAACCAATGTTCTCCAACGCGAAGCATGTGTGGTCCACCGCTCAAAACGTCAAACCCTTCGAAGTGGTCGACGCGTGCGCAGCGCTGAGGCGCTGTGCTTTTTCAACCATGATTGAGGTCGTCGATATGCTCGGCGGCGGGCCCATGGGTTGGCGGTTGGCATTGGCGCTTGTTGGACAGAAGGTCTTGGCCATCAACCTTTCCCGCGAGATCGGGACTGATACACCGGTTCGTCTTGGCATCCGCGGCTGGATTTGACGAAAATATAATGGCGCAAACAACATTCAGGATGGCGAAGGGCGACACAATCGCGATGCCCGACGGCGTCGCGGGGCGGATGCTGTGGCGCGTGGAGCGGCGGCTTCGCGACGGCTACTTGACCTCGTCTTTGAACAACCAGCCCGATAAAGTCTGGTCCCATGTCGAAATCCTTGCCGCCTGGTGCGACCACCGCCTGGAACACTGGCCTGCGGACCTATCCGGTCTCGACGCGGCGCTTGCCGAGATGCTGCAAACGGATTTTGACCGCTGGCCAATATCGAAGCGGTTCGAGGCTCAGTGCCGTGAGGCGTATGTTGCCCGTGTTGATGACCTGCTTTCCAAGAACGTGGGCAAATACGATGCCTATCGACGGGCGGCCAAGGAGATCACGGCTGAGAAAGCCAGCGAGTGGGAATTGCAGCGAGCTAAGATTGACGCCGCCGAAGCCGCGCTGGCACCGAAGAAGCTCAAGATGCGGTCCAACGTCCTTGCCGAAGCGCCGATCCCGGTGTTTGCGCTCGGCGAAAGCGCCGTCAAGAAATGGTGGCTGCGATGGAACAACGCAGGTCGCGACATCCGTGCCCTCCTCGCAAGTGATCATTTGCGCGGCGACCACCGTCCCCGGTTTAACGACCGCCGGGCGGAGCAGGCTAATGATGCCGATGTGCTCTGCGTCTACGGCGCGATGGAGTGGGCCGGACGCGCGGTCTACATGGGCCGGACAGATGATCAGCCCCAAAACAAAAAACTCGGAGCTACGATCACGAATACAAAGGCATACGCATACGAGCGGTTGGAAAAGAAGCTGGAATTTTTAAAGCTACCCACCGTTTCGCACACTACTTTCTACAAGTTTCTCCGCGAGCACTACGATGCTTTCGACGAATATCGCGCCCGTTTCGGGCCGCGGATGGCGTACCTGAAGTTCCACATTTTCCAGCGTCGCGCTTTGCCCGAGCGTGCGATGGAGGAGGTCGAGGTCGACCACTGCCTTCTAGACATCTTTGTAATGGACAGTTCAGGCCGCGTCGCTCGTCCGTGGCTCACAGTTCTGATCTGCCGAGCGACCAAAATGATCGTCGGTATCCATATCAGCTTTGACCCACCGAGCAACGAGACGTTAGCCCGCGCCGTCCTACACGCCATGCTACCAAAGATCCTGACGGGTTTAGACGCCGAGAACGACTGGCCGTGCATGGGCAGCTTCGACATGCTCATCACCGACCGTGGGCTGGAATTTCTGAGTAAGGCTTTTCAACTTGCGGGCAACCAGCTCAAGTTCGCGATCGTAAACCTGCCGGGCAAGTCACCGTGGTTAAAGGCGACGGTCGAGCGGTTCTTCGGGACGCTCGGCGTGCGGGTTTTATCTCGGCTGGAGGGCTCGACGCGAGCGAAAGCAGCGGACTGGTATGATCCAAAGGCGCGAGCTCGCTTCGGCTTGGGCGAACTTACTGGCATGATCGTCCGTTGGATTGTTGACGACTACCACGAGGCCGAGCACCGCACGTTGGGCACGTCCCCGCGCCAGCGGTGGCGAGAGCTCGCGGAGAACGCACTCGACGGCGGTATTCGCGTGCCTCGGCCATTCAAGGACATCTTCCGCATGCTCGGCGAGGGCGGCATCACACGGTCGATTAGCAACATTGGTATCCCCTTTGACAACAATCACTACGCTAGCGAGGAGTTGGAGGCTTTCCGCAGAACGCGTGAAGGCAAGGATCCAGTTGAGCTCATAGCTGAGTATTATGACCGCAGCTTTATCTGGGCGAACCTCGGCGGCGACTGGCGCGTGGTGCCCGCGACCAACGCTGCAGCACTTAAGGGAACAAACCGTTTTGCGAACCGGGCCATCAACCTCCTAGCCCGCAAGCTCACGCCGAAAGGAGAGGAGGTCACCGAAACGACTCTCGAGCGTGCGCGTATGCAGTGCGAGGAGGAGGCACGGACGGTCAAGGGCCGCGGCGCGTTGCGCTTCCTGTCGGTCGGAGCCCTCGCAACTGACGTGGCGGGGAACGATGGCCGATTGGCTGTGTTAGCGAACGGCCTGACAATGCCGGTTGATGCCGGCAATTCGATAATGGGTGGCGACCCAGCCACCGTAACCCCGATCATGGTCGATCCCGCCGCAGCAGCCGGCCCAGACGCTGACGTCAATGCGGGAGCGTGCGACGCTGTTATCATCCCGGATGGCAGCAAGGACACAGAGCGGCTCGAACTCGTCGGCGCAACTTCTGCGTCAAGCGAGATCGATGACGACGGAGGGCCGCGGAGTTTGGGGGGCAAGACCACCGCGCCAGCGCCTAAGAAGCAGGATTTTCAAGCTATCCTATCGGGCTTAGCTAGCGCAAAGCGAGTGTTGAAATGACGGACCATCCTATTGACTTGAATGCCGCGATGGACGCCGTTGCGGACCTTGAGCTTGCGATCATAACGCACCGAATGTTCGACGACGCTATCGAAGCCATGACCGTCCTGCACGCTAGGGCGCTGCACTGTCGGGAAGGTAAACGCCTGCGAGCGCGCGCCATGCTGCTTCTGGGCGCGGCGGGCGCCGGGAAGACGACCGTCGTTCAGCACTTCCTCGACAACCACCCGGCTCGCCAAACGAGTGACGGGGTCATTATGCCCGTCGTGGTGGTGGAAGTCCCGCCATCACCGACCCTGCGGGCTATCGTCGACGCACTCTATTCGGCATTGGGCTACCGGGCTGAGCGGCTCTCGGCCGAAGAAATCATAAAAGACCTTATGAAGAAGGTCGATCTCTTGGGTGTGGTCACGATACTGCTCGATGAATCGCACCACATCTTGGATTCTAAACAATCCGCCCACGTCACCGAGTTCATCAAGTCGCTGTTGAACAGGCTGGGTTGCAGCATGATCTTCTCCGGCCTGCACGATCTTAAGGATCTGCGCGTCTCTCTGCAGTTGAGCCGTCGCCTTTTCCCAGACGTAGTGCTTCGCCCCTACAACTTTGGCAACAAAGTTGATCGGCTCGAGTTCATGTCCTTCCTCGCCGCCGTCGAGGAAAATACTATGAAGCACCTGCAGTCCTCGGTATCCGACCAGGACGTCGCCCGGCGTCTCTACACGGCGTCAGGCGGGCTCATCGGTATCGTGACGAAATACCTTTCCCACGCATTGCTCCTCGCGAGCGTCCGTAGTCTGGGACGGATCGATCTCGATCTCTTCGCTGAAATCGACGCTTCCTGGTCGGGCGCGTCTGTCGCTCTCGACGACGTCGGATTCGACGCCGACATCAGCTTTGATGAAGGGGAAGACATCGCAGCTATGCTGGCGGCGGCAGAACACACGCGCATAGATAAAGACACTAATCCTTTTAAATGCCCGCCGGGCCGCCTACGAGAGATACTTGAGCACAGAATTGCCCAGAAGTTGGTGGAGCCGCCGCGGCGTCGGATCGACCGCCGCATGAAAGGCACTGGCGCAGACGCGCAACGTGGTCTCAAGTGACGATACCGCTGCGTCTCCGTTCCCGGCCGCAAGAGCCTGGCCACGGTGCACTGCTTAGGCTAGCTGCACGGAACGGTAGGCAAGTTGTTTCGTCTTTCGCGACGACGTTGGGCGTCCAACTCCGCGACGCCTTGGCAGGTCGCTACGCTGAGCAGATCGCTGAACTAGCTGGACTGTCGTCGGCCGCGGTGGCCTGGTGGTCTCCGGTTGTCTCGGCGCCGCATCGCCTGGTGACAATCGCAGGAGAGGTGCTGTCTCTGGGCGACTGGTCGATCGCTCGCCGGCGCCACTGCCCAGTATGTCTCCTAGCCGATGTCATTGAGGCACAGACACTCGGCCTCCCAGCTGAATGGCTGGCGAGTCACCGTTCGATCTGGGACGTCCGTTCGATCGCCGCGTGCCCGCACCACGGCGTGGCGCTGGTTGATTCCTGCCACGCATGTGGAACACCACTGGGCTGGCGTGACCCACATCGCCTAGCGTGCAGCGATTGCCGTGCAGACCTAACAGTGCCTTCGGCGCGGCTTGACGATCCGCTAGGTCGATACGTCGCAGCTAGGCTTGGGGTCGGACAATCAGAGCGCCCTTCCGTGTTGGAAAATCTGCCACTTCAGCATGCGGTGAGGCTGTGTGGCAAGCTGGGGCGCGCCGGGCTTGACGGCGCACCGCACAAAAACACGGCGGGCGTCCCCACGCTCGAGTTCGGCACGGAAGGATTCCGTCGCGCCATCGCCGGGCCTGAGGAGCTAACCGACATCCTCGACCGACTGCTTGCACGGCGCACGGGCAACACCGCCGACGGTCTGGGTGCTGCCTATGGCTGGCTGCACAACTC
The DNA here is from genome assembly GCA_031371635.1 of Sphingomonadales bacterium. Lineage (GTDB taxonomy): Bacteria > Pseudomonadota > Alphaproteobacteria > Sphingomonadales > Sphingomonadaceae > Sphingomonas_O. Next base: position 5,906 of record JANMJZ010000051.1, read on the forward strand.
ATGGCTCGGAACTGAAGATCCGACGACGGCGGCATACCGGAAAGTCTTGCGGCAGCACGCCGTGGCGAATGGTGTGATCGCAGCCGATGAGGAGCGCTTAGGTGTGAGCGTGCCGCCGACAATTAACCTGAAGCAGGCGGCCGCAGGAGCCGGCGTTGCGGTTGAGCGCATGCGGCGCATTCTGGTCCGTGCGGGCGCCATCCCTCCCGGTTCCCGCCGCGGCGTTTCATTCGCGCTCGATCCGAGCGTTGTTGCGATGGCGGACAGACCTAAGGGTGCAATTCGCCGTGCGGCGCGGGAGACACTCGGCGTCGGCAGGCCCGCGCTTATCGGACTCGCGGGGGCAGGCATGCTGGATATGTCAGACGAGGATAGCTTCCGCGCATCAGCAAGCACGCTCATGGCTGCGGTCAATCGGCAGGTGTGCGCCGGGTCGGCACCTTGCGGGGCTACTCCACTGCCTGTGGCAACTGTGGCCGCCAAAATTGCTATGAGCCGCGTAGTTGAAGTATTATTGCAAGGTTGCATCCCGGCATGGCGGAACGGAGATGCTCCGGGTTTTGCTGCGATCGTTGTGCGGACGGCTGATTTGTGCCCTCTTCGTGCGAGACCCGACGGCTTTACTGGCGTTGCGGCTGCACAGGTGCTCGGCGTGCACCCAGAGTGCATCCGCGCGCTGATCCGTGACGAGACGCTCCTTAGGGAAGAAGATGGATTGATTTCCGCAGCGGCCCTAGCGAAGTTCAAGTCGGTCTACGCGGTCGGCAGCCAAATTGCAAAGGAGCGGCGCCGCTCGCCAGCCAGTCTCGTCGCCGAACTCGCTGAGGCGGACATTCGTCCGGTGTGGTCCCTATCTACGCACCGGCAGGCGATCTTCCGCCGCTCTGATCTGCTGGGGCTCCGCTGGAGGCTTAATTGAGCCTAGGTTTAAATTCAGGGGCTTGGATGCAGTTTCTTAATGTCGGTCCAGCTCCGCGAAAGGTTGGCCCTCGCGACAACGAAACTGCTACTTCCTTGCTCGTCAGGCTGGCGTCAGCGAACGGCATGCGGGATGTGGAACATCTGCTGCGATCAACCCCCCGCCTTTGTATCGATCAAGTCCGGAACCGGAAGAGCAAAATCGAAGTCGCAGCCCGCTTGAGCGGCTTCGACGCATCAGTAATCGACGCCGCCACGCCGATATTGACGGGGAGTAGCCACATATCGGTGGCTGGCGTAAAATTTAATCGTATTGGTGTTAGGTTAGGCCGAGCCTGTCCGGCGTGCATCGCCCAGGATCTGGAGATATTCGCGTCTGAGCGCACCGATCTCCGGGCTTTTCGCCGCGGGTGGTGGCAGGTGCCGTCGATATGGACATGTCCGGCCCATGAGGTCTCTCTTGTAGCCGACTGCAACGATTGCGGACAAGCGCTCGACGAACAAAGGCCTGTTGGGACGTGTCGCTGCGGCGAGAGGCACCTCCCGAAAACCGTCGTCAGCCCCGACGCGTGCCAGCACGACGCATGGCTTTTAGGTCGACTGGGATTAGCGCGGCGCATAGAAAATCCGATGCTCGACGCGATGCCGCCAAACGTGGCCGCTGAGCTGTGTCGCATCCTAGGTAATGCGGCGGTCGACGAGAAGGCCGGAAATGGTCGCCATACTGATGTTCGTTTGTTGGCCGAGGTTAGGTCACTGGGTTGGGTGATATTGCAAGGCGGGCATGCTGAGTTGGAGCGGACGCTCGATAAGATCGTCATTCGCAACCGAGAGCGGGGCCGCATCTGCGACGCGGCTTATGGCAGTCTTCAATACTTCCTCGCGTTGAATGCAGACCCAGCGCTTGACTCAGTACGCGACCAAATCCTCGCCCATGCGCGATCAAACATCGCATTGGACGGAAAACGCGGGCGACTCTTTGGTTGTGCCGTGGTTGACGGCGAGCGACTTTCGCTCTTTCAGGGTTCTAAAACCCTCGCGGTTTCGGCGCCGCTTCTCGCCGACGTCCTCCTCGCTCTGAACCCCGACTTTAAGGTGTCGACTGCTGGCTCAGCGCTACTCGACCGTCGGCAGTTCCTTGGTGCCAAGAAAGCGTTACAGGACACCATGCGAACATCGGAAATGAAATTAGTGCTGGGATTCAATCAATTAATGATGGAAGCGGCGATCAAACAAGGCTTGCTGCAGTGTCTAATCGAACCATCACAGAGACTATTTGGACTCGTGTGGCGTCGCGATGTGACGCGGATCTCAAACCTCTTCAAACTCTTGCCTGTGGTTGCAGCGGACGGCTTGCTTTCTCCTACAGCAATCGCAAGAGCGGGAAAGGTTGGCCTATCCGAGATCATGGTCGGAGTAGTCGAGGGCTGCTTGCGCCCTGCTGGCAGACGCCCCGACTTGGTCGGCTTCCATGGACTGCTGTTCGATCCGGCGGTTGCGGTCGACTTATGGCTTGTCCTACGTGGCCAGATATCCCGCCGTCGGCTAATGTATGCGCTGGGGTGGATGCCGCGCACCATTACGGAACTTCAGCGTCGGAACCTGTTAGAGGTCGTCGGTTTACACGCGGTGAGAATAGACGCTGTAAAATCCTTCCGCTCCAAATATGCAACGGCGGATGAAGTGTTTTCATGGCTGGAGAACCCGCCGAGCGGGGCGCAGCGTTTGCACGCCCTCCTCCGGAAATTCTGCGGACCTCCTACAGTCGCGGGAAACGGAGTCACCGCGTTCTGGCCAAGATCACTGCTGGCGGCTGAGCTGCGTCCTTTATTACGCCCAAGTGCTAATATCCACGCAATCGGTTTTGAATCCGCGGATTATCCACGTAATCGGAGTTCGTAGACACGTAATCGGTTTTGGGAAAAGACGCAAAACCAAGGTTTTTGGCGAAAGCTTATCCACGCAATCGGCTTATTCCAGAGCAGCTAGGTATTCAGATCGATCGGGTGGCCGCAAAGATTGCGCAACATATCGATTCCGGCATTGGATGATGAAAAACGTTTGTGTATCCCGTCGTTCCTCGGGGGATGGGTCTATGCAACCACGCTTTTTTGTCATGCTG
>JANMJZ010000059.1:0-3318 GCA_031371635.1 Sphingomonadales bacterium
TTCACCGCGAACTGCACGTTCATGAGGCCGCGCACCGACAGCGCCCTGGCGAGCACTTCGGCCTGACGCGCGATTTCGGTCACGATTTCGGGCGCAAGGCTGTACGGCGGCAGCGAGCAGGCGCTGTCGCCCGAATGCACGCCGGCTTCCTCGATATGCTGGAGGATGCCCGCGACCACGACCTGGTCTCCATCGGCGATCGCATCGACATCGACCTCGACCGCGTCGCGGAGATAGCGGTCGATCAGCACCGGCGCATCGCCCGAAACCTGCACCGCGGTGGCGATATAATGTTCGAGCTGCGCCTCGGTGTCGACGATTTCCATCGCACGCCCGCCCAGCACGAAGCTGGGGCGCATAAGCACGGGATAGCCGATGCGCGCGGCGACGTTGACGGCTTCGTCGCGACTGCGCGCGATGCCGTTTTCGGGCTGACGCAGGCCCAGCCGCGTGACGAGCGCGGCAAATTGCTCGCGGTCCTCGGCCAGGTCGATGGCCTTCGGCGAGGTGCCAAGAATAGGAATTCCCGCCTCTTCCAGCGCCTTGGCAAGATTGAGCGGCGTCTGCCCGCCGAACTGGACGATGATACCCTTCAGCGTGCCGTTCTGCTGTTCGACATGCAGGATCTCGAGCACGTCCTCGGCAGTCAGCGGCTCGAAATAGAGGCGGTCGGACGTGTCATAGTCAGTCGACACCGTCTCCGGGTTGCAGTTGACCATGATCGTCTCATAGCCCGCATCCGCCAGCGCGAAGCAGGCGTGGCAGCAGCAATAGTCGAACTCGATCCCCTGCCCGATCCGATTCGGTCCGCCGCCCAGAATGACGATCTTTTCGCGGTCGGTCGGCGCGGCCTCGCATTCGGGCGCGCCGAAGATGGGCGCCTCATAGGTCGAATACATGTACGCCGTGGGTGCCGCGAATTCGGCGGCACAGGTGTCGATCCGCTTGAAGACGGGCCGCACGCCCAGCCGATGGCGCAGCGCGCGGACGTCGGCCTCGCTCGCGCCGCCGGTCATTGCGCGCACCGTCTCACCGATCAGGCCCGAAGCGCGTCCGAATGCCTGTCGCGTGCCCGCGCGCAGCCCCGATGACCGCAGCGCCAGCCAGGCGAGGCGCTTGTCCGAAAAGCCCATGGATTTCAGGCGACGCAGCCCATCGGCATCCTGTGGCAAGCCGTTCGCCATGACCTCGTTCTCGGCGGCCACGATCTCGACCAGCCGGTCGAGGAACCAGGGGTCGAACTTGGCGACCTGATGGATCTCATCGACGCTCAGCCCCTCGCGCAGGGCCTGCGCGGCGACCAGCAGCCGGTCGGGGGTCGCGCGGCTGAGCTCGGCGATGATCTCGTCGCGCGGTGCGCCCACCAGCGCATCGATCTGGTTGAAGCCCGCCAGCCCGGTCTCGAGCCCGCGCAAGGCCTTGTGCAGGCTTTCGTGAATGTTTCGCCCGATGGCCATGACTTCGCCGACGCTCTTCATCGCCGTCGACAGCAGGGGTTCGGCACCCTTGAACTTTTCAAAGGCAAAGCGCGGGATCTTCGTGACGACATAGTCGATGGTCGGCTCGAACGACGCGGGCGTGGCGCCGGTGATGTCGTTCATGATCTCGTCGAGCGTGTAGCCGACCGCCAGCAGCGCCGCGACCTTTGCGATCGGGAAGCCGGTAGCTTTGGATGCGAGCGCCGACGAGCGCGACACGCGCGGGTTCATCTCGATCACGATCAGGCGGCCATCGGCAGGGTTCACCGCGAACTGCACGTTCGACCCGCCGGTCTCGACGCCGATCTCGCGCAGGCACGCGATGCTCGCGTTGCGCATGATCTGGTATTCCTTGTCGGTCAGCGTCAGCGCAGGCGCGACGGTGATCGAATCGCCCGTGTGGACGCCCATCGGGTCGATGTTCTCGATCGAACAGATGATGATGGCGTTGTCGTTCTTGTCGCGAACGACCTCCATCTCGTACTCTTTCCAACCGAGGAGCGATTCCTCGATCAGGACTTCGGTGGTTGGCGACGCATCGAGCCCGCCGCGGACGATGTCCTCGAACTCGGCGCGGTTGTAGGCGATGCCCCCGCCCGTCCCGCCCATGGTGAAGCTGGGGCGGATGACCGCGGGCAGGCCAGTGCGCTCAAGGATTTCGAGCGCTTCGTCATAGGTGTGGGCGATGCCCGAGCGCGCGCTTTCGAGGCCGATCTTGGTCATCGCCTCGCGGAATTTCATCCGGTCCTCGGCCTTGTCGATCGCCTCGGCATCGGCCCCGATCATCTCGACGCCGTATTTTTCGAGCGTGCCGTCGTTGAACAGCGCGAGCGCCGTGTTGAGTGCGGTCTGCCCGCCCATCGTCGGGAGCACCGCGTCGGGACGTTCCTTCTCGATGATCTTGGCGACGATTTCGGGCGTGATCGGCTCGATATAGGTCGCGTCGGCGAGTTCGGGATCGGTCATGATCGTCGCCGGGTTCGAGTTGACCAGGACGATGCGATACCCCTCGGCCTTCAGCGCCTTGACCGCCTGCGTGCCCGAATAATCGAAATCGCACGCCTGCCCGATGACGATGGGGCCGGCACCGATGATGAGGATGGAGGAGATGTCAGTGCGTTTGGGCATGGCGCTAGAAATGCTTCCGGATAGAGCAGGCAGTATGGGCGGGATCGCCGCAAAAGCCCTCCCCCTCGAGGGGGAGGGTTGGGTGGGGGTGGACAACACGCGTATCTTGAGCGTTTACGCCTGCTTCGCAGGCTCCCCCGCCCCCAGCCCCTCCCCGCCGGGGAGGGGGGCTAGAGGCTCTCTTCAATTTAGAGAAGGGGCTTGAATGGCAGGCAAGCGCATGACCCCGATCGCGCAAAAACTCCGTAATACCCCCACCGACGCCGAAACCCGCCTCTGGCACTATCTCCGCGCGCGACAGATCGACGGCGCCAAATTCACCCGGCAGTTCCCCATCGGGCGTTTCGTAGCGGATTTCGCCGAACGGTCTTTGCGCATCGCCATCGAACTCGACGGCAGGCAGCACGCGACCAGCACCGCCGACGCGGAACGGACGGCGGTGATCGAACTGCACGGGTATCGCGTGATCCGGTTCTGGAACAACGATGTGCTGGGGAATACCGAAGGGGTGGTCGAGGAGATTCGCCGCGTGGTTGCGATTGCGAGGAACGAGAGCTGAACAAAAAGCCCTCCCCCTTGAGGGAGTTTCAGGTCGTTTGCGCCCCCGGCGCAACCTTGGACTGCCGGGGGCAGTCCAACCTGAAACTGGTTGGGTGGGGGTGGACCGCACTCGCATCTTAAGCGCGTTACGCGGCACTGCGCGCCGCGGGGG
>JANMJZ010000063.1:0-12440 GCA_031371635.1 Sphingomonadales bacterium
CCCCCGCGGATCGGCCGCGCGGCACGGCCACGCATGGGGTCACGCGTGGTTCGATGTCGAAACCCGGGGGCTGAAGCTTTCGCTTGGCGAGCCCACTTGCTAGGGCCGCCGCGACTCATTCATCACCGAGCAGGGAAAACCGCCATGACCGCCGTTGGCCACGATACTCTCGCCACCCGCAGCACGCTTTCCGCCGGGGGGCAGACGGTATCCTACTACAGCCTTGAAAAAGCGGCTGCGAAGCTGGGTGACGTCTCGCGCCTACCCTTCAGCATGAAGGTCCTGCTCGAAAATTTGCTGCGGTTCGAGGATGGCGGGTTCACGGTGTCGACTGCCGATATCCAGGCGCTGGTCGACTGGCAGAAGAACCCGACCGGCAATTCCGAAATCCAGTACCGCCCGGCGCGCGTCCTGCTGCAGGATTTCACCGGCGTGCCCTGCGTCGTCGACCTGGCCGCCATGCGCGATGCGATCGCGAAACTCGGCGGCGACACCTCGAAGATCAATCCTCTCGTCCCTGTCCACCTCGTCATCGACCACAGTGTCATGGTCGACGAGTTCGGCCATCCCAAGGCCTTCGAGCAGAATGTCGAGATCGAGTACCACCGCAATGCCGAGCGCTATGACTTCCTGAAATGGGGCTCCAAAAGCCTCGATAACTTTAAGGCGGTCCCCCCCGGCACGGGCATCTGCCACCAGGTGAACCTCGAGAACATCGCCCAGGCCGTCTGGACCTCGGTCGATCCCTCGGGCGAAACCATTGCCTATCCCGACACCTGCGTCGGCACCGACAGCCACACGACGATGATCAACGGCCTGGGCGTGCTCGGCTGGGGCGTCGGCGGCATCGAGGCGGAGGCCGCGATGCTCGGGCAGCCCGTGTCGATGCTCATTCCCGAAGTCGTCGGCTTCAAGCTGACTGGCACGATGCAGGAGGGCATTACCGCGACCGACCTGGTGCTGACCTGCACCCAGATGCTGCGCAAGCACGGCGTGGTCGGCCGCTTCGTCGAATATTATGGACCGGGGCTCGATAGCCTTACGCTCGCCGACCGCGCGACGCTTGCCAACATGGCGCCAGAATATGGCGCGTCCTGCGGTTTATTCGGCATCTTCGAGAAAACACTCGACTACATGCGCCTCACCGGCCGAGTGGAAAGCCAGATCGCGCTGACCGAGGCCTATGCCAAGGCGCAGGGACTGTGGCGTTTCGCCGACTCGCCCGACCCCGTATTCACCTCGACGCTCGAGCTCGACATGTCGACCGTCGTGCCGTCGCTTGCCGGACCGAAGCGCCCGCAGGACAAGGTCGCGCTGACCGACGTCGACGATACGTTCAATGCCGACCTCGCTTCGGTCTACAAGCATGACGGCTTCAAGCGAGTGCCGGTCGAGGGCAAGAGCCACGACATCGGCGACGGCGATGTCGTGATCGCCGCCATCACCAGTTGCACCAACACGTCGAACCCCGGCGTGATGATCGCGGCGGGTCTCGTTGCCAAAAAGGCCAACGAACGCGGGCTGAAGCCCAAGCCCTGGGTCAAGACATCGCTTGCCCCCGGGTCGCAGGTCGTCACCGATTATTTCAACAAGGCCGGACTTCAGGAGCATCTCGACGCGGTCGGGTTCAACCTCGTCGGTTATGGCTGCACCACCTGCATCGGTAATTCGGGCCCGCTTGCGCAGCCGATCTCCGACGCGATCAACGGCAACGACATCGTCGCGGCATCAGTCCTGTCGGGCAACCGCAACTTCGAAGGACGCGTCTCGCCCGACGTCCGTGCCAACTTCCTCGCCTCGCCCCCCCTGGTTGTCGCCTATGCGCTCAAGGGCACCGTGACCGAGGACTTCGTCAACACGCCCATCGGCGTCGGCAGCGATGGCGCGAACGTCTATCTGAAGGACATCTGGCCGACCAACGCCGAAGTCGCCGAAACCATGGCGTCCTGCATGGACCGCAGCATGTTCCGCGCCCGCTATGCCGACGTCTACAAGGGCGATGTGCACTGGCAGGCGATCGACGTCACCGGCAGCGACACATACCAGTGGCGCGCCGGCAGCACTTATGTCGCCAACCCGCCCTATTTCGAGGGGATGTCGATGACTCCCGCGCCGGTCGCCGACATTCTCGGTGCGAAGCCACTCGCGATCCTGGGCGATTCGATCACAACCGACCACATTTCGCCGGCGGGATCGATCAAGGCTGATTCACCGGCGGGCAAATGGCTGATGGAGCATCAGGTCTCGAAGGCCGACTTCAACTCCTATGGCGCGCGACGCGGCCATCACGAAGTGATGATGCGCGGCACCTTCGCCAACATCCGCATCAAGAACGAAATGGTACCCGGTATCGAAGGCGGCATGTCGTCGTACAATGGCGAAGTCATGCCGATCTACGACGCGGCCATGCGTTACAAGGCCGACATGACACCGTTGATCGTCGTCGGCGGCAAGGAATACGGCACGGGTTCGTCGCGCGACTGGGCGGCCAAGGGTACCAATCTGCTCGGCGTGCGCGCCGTGATCGTCGAAAGCTTCGAGCGCATCCACCGCTCGAACCTCGTCGGCATGGGCGTGCTCCCGCTCCAGTTCAAGGACGGTGACACGCGACTGACACTGGGATTGACCGGGGACGACAGCTTCACGATCACGGGTGTGGCGGCTCTGTCGCCTCGACAGGATGTCAAAGTGGACGTCATGCGCGCCGATGGCTCGACGTTTACCTTCACCGCGCTCTGCCGCATCGATACCGCCAATGAAGTCGAATATTTCATGAACGGGGGCATCCTACAGTACGTGCTGAGGAAGCTGGCTGCCTGAGAGGTCGCGGCGACCCGGCACGTTTCCCGTGGCAAGCGCGATCAGCTAGCATTGTCCAGCGTGTTGAGGGTATCGACCATCTGACGCATCTGGGCGTCGTCTACGGGCGCGCCGGAAATATCTGTTGCGGCGGCATTATTTCCCGCCGCAGGCGGGTCGCCGAACATATCGACGACCTGCCAGCAGACGAACACGACAAAGGCGATAGCCCACCATCGGTTGCCAAGAATCCTGCGCGTCGTGAACGGCCACATGCCCGCGAACGTAGCGCCGGCTGGTTAAAGAACTTTGCGATACCGGGCGACAAGATGGTCGAACACGGCCACGTGCAGCGCGCGCTCGAATTCGCAGCCATAAGTATAGTCCGAGACCCAGGCGACACGTGCCTCGAGCGCCGCAAGCCCGGGGATCGTGATAGCGACGAGCTGGTCGATGTTCAGCCGGAAACTCGTCGTAAAGCCGATGCCGGTCAGCGAGAGGTCACTAACGTGAATCTGGAACCGGTTGGCCGAACCGAGCTCGCGCAAAAGCGCGTCCAGCTTGACGTCCAGCCGGGCAGCATAGCGGTTATCGCGACGGGCAGGCTGGTTCATCATACCGATCCATTTGCTGGACCGAGCTATGTTATCCAGGTCGTTTCGATAGTGTAAACATCGCTGCTCAACCGGGACCGACTGCTACTTCAGACCCGCTTTTCCACCCAGTCCACGCAATGCCGTAAGCGTTCCCGTGATGTGCCCGTCGGGTTTCATCTCGGACAGCACATAAGCGATCTTGCCATTGCGGGCGATGACGAACGACGTGCGGTTCGACCGGCCCATCAGCGGCAGCTTCACGTCGTAATCGGCAATCATCTTGGGGCTTGCGATCGCGACCGGAAACTTGCTGCGGCAAGCCTCGGTGGAAAAGCGCTGCAGCGTTTCGATGGGGTCGGCGGCGACACCGATCAGCGTAGCGCCCGCCTTTTTGAAATCGTCGCTGGCGTCTGCGAAGGCCTTTGTCTCGATCGTGCAGCCGGTCGTGAAGGCGGCCGGGAAGAAATACATGACGACCGGACCCTTCTTCAGCGCCTGCGCGAGCGAAAACTGGAACGTCTTGCCGCCGATGGCGCCTTGCGTCGAAAAGTCGGGGGCCGTTGCGCCAACGGGCAGCGCTGCCATGGCGGGCGCCGAAAGCGCGATGGCAGCAGCAAAAAGAGCGGACGCAGCACGGGTCATCAGGGAATCTCCTAAGATAGAGGATGCACCCTAGCGCACCTGCCGCCCCGTACCAAGCATTTGGCCAGCGCCCATGGGGCGGCATGGGCACGGCGAGTGGCGATTGTTGTCGCTATCGTCCCAATCCGGTGCGCTCCCGCGCCGGCACAGCTCATCCGGCGACCACCGCTCGCGCTCACGCGTCCATCCGGTTCATCCCGGCGACATGGTTGCCCACATGTTAATTTTTGTCCTTCTAGCTGCTGCAGCACCTGTTGCCCGCGAGGTCGACCCAAGCAGCCAAGCATCCGGTACGACGATCGTAGCCGAGGCACGCGCCACGATCAGCCGCCCCCTCATCCTCCAAGGCAACGCCATCGATACGCGCGCCATCGGCCTGACACCCGTCCGCCAACCGCCGCGCCGGTGCGCCAGCGCCGACAGCGCAGCCCCCGAATGTCGGCTGATCGTCTACGATCTTCCCTGAACCAGTGGACTTGGGGGGCCGGACCCCCCACATCGCACTTCATGCCGCCCGTAACCGAGACGCGCGACGCACTACCCGCCGGGTTTGCGACGCTGCGTCGATTCCTTCCCTATCTATGGCCCGCCGATAACCGCGCGTTGCGGCTGCGCGTCGTCGCTGCATTGTTGCTCGTCGTGGTGTCGAAGGCCGTCACCCTGTCGATGGGGCTTGTCTACAAGGCCGCCATCGACCGCATGGTGCCGACGCTCAAGCCCGAGGTTCAGGTCGCGATCGCGCTGGTCGTCGCCTATGCCGGCGCGCGTTTTGCCGGCGTCCTCTTCGACAACCTGCGCAACGTCATTTTCGAGCGGGTCGGACAAGATGCGACCCGGCATTTGGCCGAACACGTGTTCCAGCGGCTGCATGCCTTGTCGCTGCGTTTCCATCTCGATCGGCGAACCGGTGCGGTGGCTAAGGTCATCGAGCGCGGCACGAAGAGCATCGATACCATGCTCTATTTCATGTTGTTCAACATCGCGCCGACGGTGCTCGAACTCGTCGCGGTCTCTGTCTTCTTTTTCTTTTCGTTCGGTTGGGAAATGGTCGTCGCGACCTGGGTGATGGTCGTCGCCTATATCCTGTTCACCCGCACCGTCACCGACTGGCGCGCCAAGCTGCGCGAACAGATGAACGACATGGACACGGGCGCGGCGGCCAAGGCCGTCGACTCGCTGTTGAACTATGAAACGGTGAAGTATTTCAACGCGGAAGCCCGCGAGACCGCGCGCTACGCCAATGCGGCGCGTAGCTACGCCAACGCCGCGGTCAAATCCGAAAACTCGCTCGCTTGGCTCAACGTCGGGCAGAGCTTCATTACCAACGTGATGATGGCGGGCGCCATGGCCTATGTCGTCTGGGGCTGGAGCAAGGGTCGCTTCACAACCGGCGACGTCGTCCTGGTCAATACCTGGCTGTCGCAGCTGTTCCGCCCGCTCGACCTGCTCGGCATGGTTTATCGCACCATCCGCCAGGGGCTGATCGATATGGCAGCAATGTTTGCGCTGGTCGATACCAAGGCGGAAGTGGTCGACATTCCCGGCGCGATGCCGCTTGCCGTCGGCAGCGGCGAGGTTCGCTTCGAGGGCGTTCGCTTCGGCTATGAGCCCGCCCGCGAGATCCTCCACGGCATCGACTTCATCGTCCCCGCCGGCAAGACGCTTGCGGTCGTCGGCCCCTCGGGCGCCGGCAAGTCGACCCTCGCGCGGCTGCTGTTCCGCTTCTACGACGTGACCGGCGGGCGTATCCTGATCGACGGGCAGGACATCGCGAAGGTCCAGCAGTCGACCTTGCGCGCCGCCATCGGCATCGTCCCGCAGGACACGGTGCTGTTCAACGACACCATCGGCTACAACATCGCCTATGGCCGCGACGGCGCCGACCAGGCGGCGGTCGAGGAAGCCGCCCGCGGCGCCGCCATCCACGGCTTCATTGCCTCGACCCCCGATCAATACGCGACGAAAGTCGGCGAGCGTGGCCTGAAGCTTTCGGGCGGCGAGAAACAGCGCGTCGCGATCGCCCGCACGTTGCTCAAGAACCCGCCGATCCTGATCCTCGACGAAGCGACCAGCGCGCTCGACAGCCGCACCGAGGCCGAGATTCAGGCAACGCTGAAGGCTATAGCGGAACGCCGCACGACCATCGTCATCGCCCACCGCCTGTCGACGATCGTCGATGCCGACGAGATCGTCGTGCTGGAGGCGGGCAATGTCGCCGAGCGTGGCACGCATTCGGCGTTGCTGGCGAGGAACGGCCTTTACGCGGAAATGTGGGCGCGGCAGGCTGCGGAGCAGGATGAGGCAGTTGCCGCCGAGTGAGTTTCGGCTATGCGACCGACGTGCCCACCCCCCTCGAGATACTGAAATCAACGTTCGGCTTTCCGGCGTTTCGTGGCCGCCAGTCCGAGGTGATCGACCGGGTCATGGCCGGGCAGAACACGCTGGCGGTGATGCCGACCGGCGCGGGCAAGTCGCTGTGCTATCAGGTCCCGGCGCTGGCGCTCCCCGGCACCTGCGTGGTCGTCTCGCCGCTGATCGCCCTGATGCACGACCAGTTGCGCGCGGCCGAAGCCGTCGGCATCCGTGCCGCCACGCTGACCAGCGTCGACACCAACCAGATGGAAACCATCGAACGCTTCAAGTCGGGCGCGCTCGACCTGCTCTATGTTGCCCCCGAGCGCGCCTCGGGCGGCGGGTTTCGCGACCTGCTCGATCGGGCGCCCCTTGCCCTCTTCGCCATCGACGAGGCGCATTGCGTTTCGGAATGGGGGCATGATTTCCGCCCCGATTACCGGCTGTTGCGCCCGCTGCTCGACCGCTTCGGCCATGTGCCGCGCCTCGCGCTCACCGCGACAGCAGACGCCCATACCCGTGCCGATATCCTTGCCCAGCTCGGCATTCCCGACGACGGACTGATCCTCGCCGGTTTCGACCGGCCCAACATCCGTTATTCCATGAGCCCGCGCAGCGGCACGACGCGTCAGGTCGCCGACCTCGTCGCCGCCACGCCCGGCCCGGGCATCGTCTATGTCCAGTCGCGCGCCGGGACCGAGAAAATGGCCGAGGCCCTGGGCGCGACCGGCCGCCCCGTCCGCGCCTATCACGCAGGGCTGGACCCCGCCGTCCGCGCGCGCAACCAGTCGGCCTTCGTCGCCAGCGAGGACATGGTAATGTGCGCGACCATCGCCTTCGGCATGGGCATCGACAAGCCCGACGTCCGTTTCGTCGCGCACGCCGGGCTGCCCAAATCGATCGAGGCCTATTACCAGGAAACCGGCCGCGCCGGTCGCGACGGCGACCCAGCGGTCGCGCATCTCTTCTGGGGCGCCGACGACTTCGCCCGCGCACGGCAACGCCTCGCCGAAATTCCCGACGACCGGCAGGCGGGCGAACGCGCGCGGCTGGCCGCGCTGGGTGGACTGGTCGAAACCGGCGGCTGCCGCCGCGCCGTGCTGCTGCGCCATTTCGGCGAGAGCCCGCCCGAAAATTGCGGGAATTGCGATAATTGCCTGTCGCCTCCGGCCCGCACCGACCTGACCCAGCTCGCGCAAAAGCTGCTGTCGGCGGTCTATCGCACCGGTCAGATGTTCGGCGTCGGCCATATCGAGGCAGTGCTGACCGGACAGGCGAACGAGAAAGTGACCAAGGCCGGGCACGACCGACTGAGCGTGTTTGGCATCGTCGAGGGCGAAGACGCCGCGCTCGTCAAGCCCGTGGCCCGCGCGCTGTTGCTGCGCGATGCGCTCGGCCAGACCGAACATGGCGGGCTCGCGCTCGGCCCCTCGGCGCGCGCCATCCTGAAGGGCGAGGCGAATTTCGAAATCGCCATTCCGCCCAGGACGATCCGGCAGAAACGGCGCGAGCAGGGCGCGGCCAATCCAGTCGGCAATCCTCTGTTCGAAGCGCTGCGCACCTGCCGCCGCGACCTCGCCGCCGAAACCGGCGTGCCGCCCTATGTCATCTTCCATGATTCGACCCTGCGCGAGATCGCGGCGGCGCGGCCGTCGTCACTGGCCGAGCTCGGCCGCTTGGGCGGTGTGGGCGCGCGCAAGCTCGACGCTTATGGGGATGCATTTCTTGCCGTAGTGCGGCAGTATTGAGCTCGGGAGAGGCACATATGTTCCGCACGCTCGACGACCGCGTCATGGTCGCGCCACAGATCGATGTCGCGCAAATCGCCGAAGCAAAGGCGCAAGGCGTGACTTTGGTCATCAATAACCGGCCCGACGGCGAAGCGCGCGACGAACCGCAAGGGCCGGAAATCGAGGCCGCGGCACGCGCGGCGGGCCTCGACTATGTCGCCATTCCGGTCGGGCATGGCGGCTTTTCGCAGCCACAGCTCGACGCGATGGGCACGGCGCTCGACACGGCGTCGGGCAAGGTGCTCGCGTATTGCCGTTCGGGCACCCGCTCGACGTTGCTGTGGTCGCTGGCCCGCGCCAAGGCCGGGGATACGCCGCAGTCGCTTCACGAAAAGGCGAATGGCGCGGGCTACGACCTGACGCCGGTCGCCGCGCTGATCGACATGCTGGCGGCACAAAGGCCTTCCGGCCAGTGAACTGGATGCTCCTCGTCGGATCGCTGGTCGCGATCTTCGCGCTGGCGGGCATTGCGCGGTGGCTGGACCTTGGCGGCGATGCCCGGCTCGACCGCGCGGAAGCCGTGCGACTGGCCGAGGAACAGGGCTTTGCCGTGACCGATGTCGCGCTCGACCGCGCCGGTCTGGCAGCGCTGGTTCGCGATCAGGCGAACAACTTCATGCTTGTGCGTCGGCATGGCGCGCATTTTGTCGCCCATCCCGTGCGCGACGCCGCGCAGGCGCGTCTCGACCACAGGTTCCTGTCGCTGGGCCCGGAGAAACAGCGGGTGACGCTCGACCTCGGCGATCAGGCCGGCGTCTGGGCCGCGAACCTGCGGCGACTGGCGGCCTGATGGACAAGCTGCCCAACCCCGTCGACTATGCCGTCCCGGCGTTCGTCGCGCTCGTGCTGATCGAAATGATCGTCGTACGCCGCGACAACCGCCACCGCTATGAGCCGCGCGACACGCTGACCTCGCTGTCGATGGGGCTGGGCAGCACCGTTGCCGGGGCGCTGTCGGCCGGTGCGATCATCCTCATGTCCGGCTGGCTCAACAGCCATCGCATCGCCGACATTCCCTATGTCTGGTGGGCCTGGATCGCGTGCTTCGTGCTCGACGACCTCAACTATTACCTTTTCCACCGCGCCGCGCACCGCGTCCGCTGGTTCTGGGCGGCACACGTCAACCATCATTCCAGCCAGCATTATAATCTGTCGACCGCGCTCCGGCAGACCTGGACGGGCTTCCTCGCACTCGGTTTCATCTTCAGACTCTGGCCGCTGCTGCTCGGCTTTCCGGTGCCGATGCTGCTGTTTTGCGGCGGCATCAACCTGATCTACCAGTTCTGGATCCACACCGAAGTCATCGGCCGCTGCCCGAAATGGTTCGAGGCCGTGATGAACACGCCGTCGCACCACCGCGTCCATCATGCGGTCAACCCGCGCTATCTCGACAAGAACTACGCCGGCGTCTTCATCGTCTGGGACAAAATTTTCGGCACGTTCGAAGGCGAGCGCGACGACGAGCAAATCCGCTACGGAATCGTGAAGCAACTGGGCAGCTTCAACCTGATCTGGTCGGTTTTCCACGAATGGGCGGGCATCGCGCGGGACTTGTGGACCGCGCCATGGCGCGCCAAGCTGATGTATCTGGTCGGCCCGCCGGGCTGGAGCCATGATGGTTCGCGCGAGACATCGGAAATGATCCGGGAGCGCTGGGAGAGAAAGACTTGCCAAGTTCCGGGGATGAATTCGACATCATCGTTATCGGCGGGGGCTCAGGTGGAAGTGCTGCCGCTGGCCGCCTCAGCGAAGGCGGCAAATATAGCGTCTGCCTGATAGAGGCGGGGGGCCCGAACACGGCGTGGCAGATCCTTGCGCCGGCCATGCTCGGCCAGATCCCGGGCAAATCGAACTGGCAGTATGAAACCGTGCCGCAACCGGGGCTCAACGGAAGGCGCGGCTATCAGCCGCGCGGGCGCGGGCTGGGCGGGTCGTCGGCCATCAACGCCATGATTTATATCCGCGGACACCGCTCGGACTATGACAATTGGGCCGCGCTCGGTGCGACAGGCTGGTCGTACGACGACGTCCTTCCTTATTTCAAGCGCGCCGAAAACAACGAGCGCGGGGCCGACGACTTTCACGGTGTCGGTGGTCCGCTCAACGTCACCAACCAGAACTATGCCAACCCCGGCAGCCTCGACTGGATCGAGGCAGCCGCGTCGCTGCAGCTCCCGCGCAACAGCGACTTCAACGGTGCGCAGTTCGAAGGCGTCGGTCTCTATCAGGCAACGCAAAAGGGCGGCGAGCGCTGGTCGGCGGCACGCGGCTATGTCGAACCGGCCGTCGCGGCCGGGCGCATCGACGTCAGAATGAACGCGCTCGTCGAGCGGATCGAGGTAACCGACGGCCGCGCCACAGGCGTTACGATCAAACAGGGATGGTCGCGCAAAACGATCCGCGCGCGCGGTGCGGTGATCCTTTCCGCGGGAGCCTTCGGCACGCCGCAAATCCTGCAATTGTCTGGGATCGGCCCGGCGGCGCACCTTCAGTCGCTCGGCATTCCAGTCGTGCTCGACCGTGCCGCCGTCGGCAGCGACCTGCAGGACCATATCGATTACGTTGCGGGTTATGAAACCGGCGGCGCGCTGTTCCATGGCATGTCGCTGGCCGGGCAATGGCGCGGGTTCAAGGCAATGCTCGAATGGCGCAAGTCGCGGTCGGGCTGGCTCACCTCGCCACTGGCCGAAGCGGGGGGCTTTGCCCGGACGGCACCGGACGTCGCCGTCCCCGACGTACAGTTCCATTTCGTACCTGCGCTTCTCGAAGATCACGGGCGGACCAAGGTCAAGCAGATCGGCTTTTCCTGCCATGTGTGCGTCCTGCGCCCCGAATCGCGCGGCACGGTACGGCTGGCCTCGCCGCGCGCGAAGGACGCGCCGCTGATCGACCCTCAATTCCTGTCCGACGACCGCGACATGGCCGTGCTGAAGCGCGGGGTCCGGCTGATGCAGCGCATCTGCGAAAGCCCGCCGCTGACCGGGCACGCCGGGCGCGATCGCCACACGGCGGGCGTCACCGATGATGCCACCCTGGAGTCGATCATCCGCAGTCGCGCCGATACCGTTTATCACCCCGTCGGCACGGCGCGCATGGGCAGCGATGATCAGGCCGTCGTCGCTCCGACCTTGAAGGTCAACGGCATCGACGGCCTGTGGATCGCGGATGCCAGCGTGATGCCACGGCTCGTCAGCGGCAATACCAATGCGCCCAGCATCATGATCGGGGAGCGTTGCGCCGATTTCGTGAGGGCGGCACTGAACTGATGGTCAGAATGGAACCCAGCGCGCCTTCTCGCTGAATTTCATATAGCCGATGTTGATGCCCAGTCGCGCCCCCACGCCCAGCCGGACGGGGATCAGGACGATGTTGCCGCGCCGAAGATAGGTCGCGGAAAAGCCGCCCACGAAATAGGCGCGGCCCTCGGCCTGGGGATAACGGCGATACAGGTCCTGGCTGTCGTACAGGTTGTAAACAAGCGTGAAGACCTTGGTCGCGTCCCCGCCCGCGTCGAAGCCGATCGACGGGCCGGTCCAATAGACTGGCCGTTCGCCCTCGACGGTGTGCTTCATCGTACCCGAACCGTAGCGCAGGCCCACGACCAGCGCGAGCGCAGCTTCGCGGCCCGCGATATAGGCATTGGGTTCGCCCTGGTCGGCAAGAATGCGCTCGATGATTCCGGCGAGGCCTGCGGCGCCCTTGCCAAACACGCCCTCTGCCGCGCCGATGAGGTCGTCCTTGCGATAGGTCGGCACTTTTTGCGTGGCCAAAGTGGAGGCGGGCGGTGCCGGCAGATTGGGGTTGGCGGCAGCTTGCGGCGTGCTCAAGGGCATGTCGGGCTGCGGCGCCGGAGCGGACGGCGCGCCTGGCGGCGTCACCGCCGTGCCGCGTTCACCCGGCAGCGGCGCGACGTCGCTCTGTGCGGCAACCGTATTGGGGTCCACGCTGCGCACTTGCGCGGCCACTGGGGCGGCAAGCAGGGTCAGTCCGGCAATCAGCCATCCGGCCACGGTCTTGTGCATCGAAAATCCCCTTCGCGGACGCCGCTCGACGCTACTAGAATCCACCGATGCTGTCGCTGCAATGAATTGCGCGCCCATCCGAGTCGATTTTGCGCCGGACCGATTGAAACAGGCCGGAATGCACATGCTCCAGTTGAGCGGTTGATTGCCCCCCACCCCGTCGCTATAGCCCGTCGCCTGCTACCAGCCGGAGACGTGGGTGAGTGGCTGAAACCAACGGTTTGCTAAACCGTCGTAGC
>JANMJZ010000066.1:0-3464 GCA_031371635.1 Sphingomonadales bacterium
GCCCCGCGCTTCGAATTCTCCATCTCAACCAGTGATGGCAAGTCCCGCACCGGCGTGATCCGGATGCAGCGAGGCGAAATTCGCACGCCGGCCTTCATGCCGGTTGGCACCGCCGCCACGGTCAAGGCGATGAAGCCCGAAGCGGTGCGCGCGACGGGTGCGGATATCCTGCTCGGCAACACCTATCACCTGATGCTGCGACCCGGCGCAGAACGCGTCGCGCGGCTTGGCGGCTTGCACAAGTTCATGAACTGGAACCGGCCCATCCTTACCGATAGCGGCGGTTATCAGGTGATGAGCCTGAGCGAACTGCGCAAAATCACCGAGGACGGGGTGACCTTTGCCAGTCACATCGACGGCAGCAAACACATGCTCAGCCCCGAACGCAGCATGGAAATCCAGCGCCTGCTGGGTTCCGATATTGTGATGGCGTTCGACGAATGCCCGCGCGCCGATGCCCCGCGTGAGGTGATCGAGAAGTCGATGCAGATGTCGATGCGCTGGGCCAAGCGCAGCCGCGCCGGGTTCGACAGCGGCGAGGTCCATGCCGAACGCTCGGCACTGTTCGGGATTCAGCAAGGTGCGCTCGATCAGGTCCTGCGCGGCGAAAGTGCTGCGGTATTGCAGGAGATTGGCTTCGATGGCTATGCGATCGGCGGGCTCGCGGTGGGTGAGGGGCAGGAGGCGATGTTCGCCACGCTCGATTTCGCGCCCGACATGCTCCCCGCCCACAAGCCGCGCTATCTGATGGGGGTGGGCAAGCCCGACGATCTGGTTGGTGCAGTTGAGCGCGGGGTGGACATGTTCGACTGCGTGCTACCGAGCCGCTCGGGCCGCAACGCGCAGGGGTTCACGTGGTCCGGCCCGGTCAACCTCCGCAACGCCCGCCACGCCGAGGACTCCGCGCCTCTAGATGAACGCTGCCCCTGCGACGCCTGCACCAAATACAGCCGCGCCTACCTCCACCACCTCCACAAGTCCGGCGAGATTCTCGGCGCAATGCTGCTGACCGAGCACAACTTGACGTTCTACCAGCAGCTTATGGCGTCGATGCGGGATGCGATCGCCGCCGGAACCTTCGCCGCCTTCGCACCGCAGTTCCGGCGCGACTATTCCCGCTCAGCCTAGTGCGCCCCGAGCACCCCCCACATGAAGTCGTAGGCAGTGTATCCTGCCGGCGGCTTCTGTGGTCCGATCCCGCCGATGTCGGTGAAAGGCGGATGCTTGCCGTTCACATCGAACGAGGCCACCGAGTGGCATGAGATACATGACGATTGCGACAGAGGGACATTGGCGTTGAGCGGCTCGATAATCGGGCTGCCGAGCAGGGTCGGGCTGGTCGTGGTGCCAAAGCTGGTCTGCGTCCCGGTCAGGCAATAGTTGCCGAACACCGCCGCGACTTTCGCGCCTGTGAACTGGTTGAGGAGCGCGGCGGGTTTGGCGCAGGCGCCGTACTGACCCCAGGTCGCAGAATTGGCCGGAACCTTGGGCACCGTCGCGCCGTAGCTGTCCGAGCAACCGGTCTGGTCGCAACGGCCGGGCGTATAGGCGTTTTCGAAATTGGCCCAGATCCATTCGGGGAAAGCGGCGGTCTTGACCGAGACGTGCATGCTGGTCAGCGCATAGCTTACCGAAGGTCCACCCGCTTGGGCGACCGCACTGGCGGTGTAGAAGTTGGTGGTCACGAAGCTCTGCGGCTTGTTCAGCCAGGTCGCGAGGGTGGCAACCGGAATCCAGTCGGCCTTGACCTCAAGCGCGTTGGTCGGGAAGGCAACCGTGCCTTTGGCGGCATAAAACTTGGCTAAGCCCGCCGTGGACCACAAGCCGTTCTGCGCCAGATAATCGAATGAAGCGCGGTCACGCCGCACTTCCTCGCCGACGCATCCAGAGGCGGGGAAGCCTGAGCCGAACGCTGCTCCGGCCGGCTGAGTTTTGGTGGGCGGCTGAATGCTGGTCGTCGGCACGACGCAGCCCTGCGCCGGGCCGATCACCTCGACTCCGAACTGCGCCTTGGCATCGGCACCCTGGTGCGACAGGCTGAGCTTGCTCGGGGTGAGTGCCTTGGGCGCGTCTAGCGAGGTACTGGTCGGCCAATTTGGAACGCCGCATCCGGACGGATTGTTCGGGCTCGTGCAAGGCGTGACGTAAATGTCCTGATCCGAGGCCCAGGTCTCATAGGCTACCTTGCCGGAAGTTGCCGAAGGGGTGACTGCGAGAATGAACTGCTGCCACGCCGCCTGGTCGGGCGTCGGTGTGCCGCTAGCCGAAGCAAGCGCGTCGGCTTCCGGCGTGGTTTCGGCCTGCTGTTTGCAACCCGAAGCGCCCAGCGCGAGCGCGACGATCGCGCTACCCAGCGCCAGTTGGCGGATACGAATGGAAAGTTGCGATGCTGCGTAATGCGGTGCCATGTCTGTTTCCCCCGAAATCGGTGCAATTGCAAAAGCACGCAATTACACGAAACATATGTAACAGTCGTTGAGAGACGTGTCGAGATGGGTGGATTTAGCGGTACTGTATTGCGACGGTGTTATTTGCCACAACTATCGAAAATCGACTGTGCGCTTGCGTTTCACAACGATCACTACCGGGGACATCCCACTGGGCACGAGCGGTTAGGCCGCCCGACGCATGAGGGCTTCATGGCAAGAACTCGACGGTCGAAGATTGGGGAAATTGTTCGACATTCGCTTCAATTCATCGCATTTGGATGCAGCAACGCCTTGAATTCCGTACAAGATGCGGCACAAAGCGATGGTTCGAACAAAGGAATGATCATGCGCGCGATCCGTTCAGGCCTGGCTCTTCTCCTGCTTTCGGCGAGCGCCGGGTCGGCGGTTTCGGCACAAAGTGGTCAAGCTTTGGGCGGACAAGCTCTGGCAGACAAGTTCGGCGCGCTTGAGGCAGTTGGCGCGATGAGTATCTCGCCCGATGGAACGCACGTTGCGTTTGTCGGGCCGTGGCCCCGCGGCGGACAGGCGCTGTTTGTGGCAGATGTCGAGAAGGGCGGTCTGCCCAAAGCGATTATCGGCGCCAGCAAAGATGGCGAGACCCTGCATTGGTGCGCCTGGGCCAGCGATACACGGCTCGTCTGCATGATGAGCCTGGTCACCACCGACGGCGTAAACTTGCTCGGGTTCAATCGGATGATTTCGCTCGATTCCGACGGAAATAATGTTTCCCGGCTCAGTCCGGGAAGCAACAGCAATTCGCTTGGCATTGTCCAGAATGGCGGAACCGTAATTGACTGGGATGTTGCCGGAAAACCGGGAATGGTGCTCATGACGCGCGATTTTGTTCCCGAGGCATCGATCGGCAGCAATATTACGCACGAAGATGAAGGCCTTGGCGTCGAGCAGGTTGATCCTCGCACGCTCAAGCGACAAATTGTCGAACGCGCTCGTCGCACAGCAACCGAGTACATTTCCGACGGTCATGGCAGGGTCCGGATCATGGGGATGCAGGAT
>JANMJZ010000097.1:0-3233 GCA_031371635.1 Sphingomonadales bacterium
GAGGCTGCCATGGAGGCTGTGGACATCTGCCGCGACGCCCACCAGTCGCTCGGCGGTCCTTTCGATTTCGCCGACGCCGGGAAGAAAGGCTAGGATGTCGCCCGCCGCCTCTCCCAACGGGCGTCGGACAGCCCGCGCCGCGGCTCGACGACGAACAGCTTGACGATCGCCGCCAACAGCACGCCAGGTAGCCCGACTGCCATGATCGCGACCCGCCATCCGTACAACGCCGCCAACTCGCCGCCGATGATCGACCCTCCTGCCGCGCCCAGCACCACGCCCAGCGAGTAGATACCCATCGCCCCGGCCCGCCGCTCGGGCGGATATAGGTCGGCGATGATCGAATGGCTCGGCGGGCTCGATCCCGCCTCGCCGATCCCGACGCCGATCCGCGCGAGCAGCAGCTGGACGAAGTTCTGCGCCAGCCCGCAAACCGCCGTCATCACGCTCCAGATCGCCAAAGCGATCGCTATGATGTTCACCCGGTTGCTCCGATCCGCCAATCGGGCGACGGGAATACCCAGCGTGGCGTAGAATAGGGCAAAAGCGAAGCCGGCGAGCAGTCCCAGCTGGGTGTCCGACAGCTGGAGGTCGGCACGGATCAGCTCCTGTAGGATCGCCAAGATCTGTCGGTCGAGGTAGCTGAAGAAATAAGCGGTGGTGAGCAACGCCAGTGTCGCCCCACGCCGACGCATCGCGCGCGCGTCGGCGGTCTCAGGCGCGGTATGGGCGGCGGACGGACGGCTGGACATGTCGGGCACCTTTTACTGACCATTAAGGGAAAGGCCACCGCCCGAGAGGTGTGGTCAGAGGGATGTGGCAGGTAAGTCGGGCGGACTGCAGTTAGCGCGCGGGGATAGGCCGCAAAACACGCAAAAGAGCTTAGGGCGAGTTGCAGCCGACCGTTCATTTCCGAACGAACGACGGCTTAGGGCCCTCAGCTCTCCGCAAAGCTACCAGTCCGCTCTCCACCCAGGCCAAGGCATTCGACGGAGCTTGCCCGACGCGCGCGATGCTGCGAGCGGACGGTCGGCATGCAGGAACGCTGCGGAGCCGCCGGAACGGCGATACCTGGTGGTTAACAGTCATACGACGAGCCTGCTGAAGGCGGCAGCTTTGTGTCAGAAGCGGAGATGTCTAGCCAACCGAGCGTCCAACAAATTGTTCATGAGGGTGGCCGTTTACTGCCTGACCGGCACTGAATGCGAGATCTCTTCTTTTCACTTGCTGGCCTCTGGAGTGCAAAGGACGTTGAAGGCTAGTGCGTGTAAGCGAGAGAACCGACCGAGCGGTGATACAGGTCTATTTCAGCCCGCAAAGCGAGCGCCGGCCATTGATCGTGCACCGTTTGATCGTACGTCCATCTACGCTCCATACGGTTGCCCGCCACGTGCGTGCGCCGCGACGTTCGAGCGTCATGTAGCCAAAGCCGTCAACCCACGTGGCGAAGGCGTCCGGGGTGACACCCGGCGTAGGCGAGAAGCCGTTGGGCAGACGTGCGGGCAGTGGCACCACGTCTTCGACAGTGCCGGAAAAACCCGTGATGAACTGGCTTGGATAACGGCTGGGGAAGCTCACCTGCTCCCACAAATGGACATGGCCGGAGAGCACGGCGTCGATGCTTGCCGGGAGAATATCGGTGTCGCGGGAGGTGAAGACCGACTGGGTGCCGACCGTCGCTGGGCGCAGCGCCACAGCGCCATCCTTATCGGTCGCCACAATGCCCAGAATCGGTTTGTGGGTCGCAACGAAGTTGAATGTCGCTCCCCGCGCCAGATCTCGGATCGCATCATGGGCGGCCGCGAATTGGGTGAAGCGGGGGTCGGCCGTCTCGATCGGCTTGTCAGCTGTCGTCGCGAGGTCGGCCACGATGATGCGCGCGCCGCCGCCGATGGGGACGGCGTACACCGATGCCGCGTCGCCCGCAGCATCGCTTTCCGCGCGGTTGCAGTCGCGACCGAACTGCAACGGACGCGGATCGACGAAGCGCCACCAGCCTTGTCCGGCACGCGGACAGTTTTCGTGGTTGCCGCGCACGACGACCCAGGGGGCAGCGCGCAACAGCGGCGCGCCGGGGGTAAAGAGATCCGCATTCCAGGCGTCCCAGCCATAGCCCCATGGCGACCCGGCGCATCCGGCCTTGTCCGACGGGCAGGGATTTTCGCGATAGTGGTAATCGCCGACGTGGACGACGAGCTGCGGGTTCCACTTGGCCGCGCGTGCGGCAATGCGAGCGAAGGGGAAGGCCGCCGGGTCGTTGCAATCCTGGTAGGCGTTGTCGCTCGCCTTTAGGCGGCAGCCGGTGTCGCCGATCACGACGATCCGGCGAATGTCCCTGCGCACGCGCGGCAGTGGCCGCCCCCCGATCGATGCATTTCGCGTTGCGGCAGGGAGCACGGTGTCGCACGTCAATACCGGAAAAGCCGACGGCTTGGTATTCTCGGGCGTCGAAAGAGTCGGGCGGAGCGAAATTGTTTCGGCGGGAAGCCTGACCGACATCGGCATGGCCCGACGATCAGCCAGTAGAACGGGACAGATTGCCTCGGTCGTAATGACACGCGCAACTGCCTGTCCGTTTTCGCCAAGCACGACGAACGCGGCTTCGGGGGCTGCCAGCGCGGGCACCGGCGCGAGCAACAGCGCCAGTGCCGCGCGCAGGCGCATCAGAACTTGACCGTCACTTCGCCGGTGATCTGTCGGCCGGGCTGGAAGAAATACTGGGTGCCCGACACGTTGATGACACGTTGCGAGTCGAACAGGTCGCTGACCTTGATCCCGGCCCGCACGATGCCGAAGTCGTAGCTCGCCGACACGATCGCCGTATTATAGGGCGCGATGCGGAAACGGTTTGCGATGCCCGTAACCGGTGTCAGCTCGATGATCGTAGCGCCCAATCCCGAATTGGTGATGAACTGAGCCCCGGTATACTTGTCGATCAGCGAGAAGCGGATTGGGCCGTGCTTGTAGAGGATGCCCGCCGCCGCCGTGCTCTGCGGGGCCTTGTCGATCTGCAGCCGCGTATCCTTCGCTATGGCCTCGTTGAGCGAGCCGTTGGCGAAAACGGCAAAACCATTGCCGAAGGCGAATGTCGCCTGCCCCTCGATACCACGATACAGCGCGCCGCCGATGTTGGTGAAGATGACGCCTTCACCGAGCACCGGCGAGGTCGAACTGATGAACTTGTTGTTGAAATCGATCGAATAGGCATCGAAATCTAGGCTCAGCTTCGAGCC
>JANMJZ010000119.1:0-3608 GCA_031371635.1 Sphingomonadales bacterium
GCTTGAGCCGGTAATTCGAGCGGACGATCGTCGTATTGCGCCCGGTGTTACCGCCACCGATCCAGCCCTTTTCGAGCACCGCAATATTGCGCAGCCCATGGACCTTTGCGAGATAATAGGCGGTTGCAAGACCGTGCCCGCCGCCGCCTATTATGACGATGTCATAGCTCGGCCTCGGATCGGGATCGCGCCACGCGGGCTGCCAGTGCTTCTGCCCGGTCAGCGCGCCTCGCAGCAATCCGAATGCCGAATATCGGCTCATGAAATCGGCACCCACCCGCGCTTTTCGCGCCAGTCGGGCTCGAGAGTGTCGAAGCGCGACAGCTTGAGGATGTCGATGTTCGCGAAGGAGCAGGCGCCATCGATGACGAGATCGCGGATCGCATGGCCCGAAGCGGGGGACAGGCCGAAACCGACACCCGACATCGAGGCGACGACCACATTATCCGGGCTGCTCAACCGGTCGAGAATCGGGCGGCCGTCGGGCGAATTCTCGATGACACCTGCCCAGCTTCGGATGATGTTCAGATGCGCGGCCTTGGGCAGCAGCTCGGCAAGCCTGCTCGCAAGATTGCGCATCAGCGGCGTCGAGGGCCGTGCCTTGGGGCCCGTCTCGTCGACGTCGATCCATTCGTGGGGACCGCCGCCATAGGCCAGATTGCCGCGCATCGTCTGGCGGCCATAGAGCTTGTGTCCGTCGACGCCGCCAAGCGGCATCATCGGCGCAGGTTCGGTGATGATCATTTCCGCGCGCGCCGGGGCGAGCGGGACGGTGACGCCCAGCTGCGCCATCAGCTGCGGGATCTGCGGCCCGGCCGCGACCACGACCGCGTCGCAGCCATAGGTGGCGGTGGCGGTCTCCACCGCCGTCACCTTGCCGCCAGCTGTCTCGAAGCCGGTGACCGGACTGTGCTGGACGATCGTGCCGCCGAGGTCTTGCAGCGCCCAGGCATAGGCCTGGACGCTGCGCTGCGGATTGGCGTGCCCCCCGAACTTGTAATGCACGCCTCCGAAGCAATTGTCGCCCGCCAGCGGCACGGCGTCCTGCACCTGCTTGACGTCGAGCACTTCGACCGGGTGGCCGAGCCGGTGGTGGCGATCGGCGACGAAGCGGTATTGCTCCCATTGCCGCTCGGTCATGGCGATGATGATGCGGCCCTTCTGGTGCTCGGTCGGATAGCCGAGCAATTCGTCCATCTGGGGCCACATGCGCTGTTCTTCGTCGAACAACGGGCTTTGGTAATGCGACGCGCCGCCGCCGTTGCGGCCCGACGCTTCCCAGCCGACAATGAATTTGTCGAGCACCGTGACCTTTACGCCCGAGCGCGCGAGCCACCAGCCTGCGCTCAGGCCCGTGACGCCGCCGCCGACGATCACGACATCTGCACCGCTCATTCGTACATTCCCGTGTAGAGCATCGCGCGGTGCTCGTCCTCATGCACCGTGCCGATGTCCTCGACAGGCACCCATTGAGTCGGGATGCCGAACCACACGTCCCAGGCCGCCGTCATGGCCTCGGGCTCGTTCCAGTCGGCCATGATCTTCATGGGAAGCGGACGGACGGGCGCCCGGTGCGTGGCGAGCGGGATCGTCCCGAACGGCTTACCCGATTCAAGCGCCAGCAGCATAGCGACCTGGTCGCGGCAACGGCGCCCCTGGCACACGCCCATGCCGGCGCGGGTCAGCCGCTTGATCTGGTCGGGGTTCGCCGGGCCGTCTTGCAGCAGCGTGTCGAGCGAACGCGCGCACATCGGCGCCGGGCGGGTCAGGTAATGGGGCGGTTGCACCCCGATCAGGTCTGCGCGCGTCACTTCCTCGCACTGGCAGATGATCGTGTCATCCGCGCTCACGTCGGCGAACGCGCGCATCCAGTCCATGCGATAGGCGATATGGTCGAAGCCGGTATCCGGCAGGCCCGCACAATCGCCGACGGCCGAAACCGTGGCTTCGCCCGCCGGAATATAGCCACCGCGCGCAGGGTCGAGCATCCTTGGGCCGTTCATGGCATCGACCAGCTCGACCATGGGCACCAGGCCGATGGCGAGGCAGATCGTATCGCAGGCGATGCTTTCACCCGACGTCAGCGTCGCGCTTTCGACCCCGTTGATCCCGCCCTTTGCCGACGCGATCGACCGGCCGCAGCTGATCGCAATGCCTGCTGCCTGAACCTTGGCAACCAGGTCCGCGCTTCCCTGCGGCGCATCGCGCACTTCGATCAGCCCCGCCACATCGATCCCGCGACCATCAGCCAATAGTGCCGTTTGCAGCGCCAGGTCGTGCGATCCCAGGATAAGAACCCGCTCTCCGGCAAAGGCATCGTACCGGCCGAGCAGCATCTGCAGTGCAGCAGCGCCCATCACGCCCGGCTGGTTCCAGCCCGGAAAGGCCATGGCCAGGTCGCGCGCGCCCGTGGCCAGGATGATCCGCTCGAAGCCGACGAGCCATGATCGTTCAGCATCGGCAAGGCCCACGACCTTTTCGGGCAGGCTCGCGACACCGGGACCATTGCGATAGACGCCCCAGGCCGTCGTGCCGAGCAATACCTCGACACCGGCTTCCATCGCGGTTTCGAGCGCCGGCATGCTCATGAATATCGCCTCGAGCATGCGCTCGCTGTTCGCTGTCGCGGCCGTCATCCGCCCGCCGAAATACAGCGGCACGTCATTCCCCATCAGCGCGCCCGAGACCGGGTTCTCATCGACCAGCAGCACGGACTTGCCGTCCTTTGCCGCATCCATGGCGGCGTCGATACCGCTCGGCCCGGCGCCGACCACCACGACGTCATAGCGAGCTTCGGGCGGCGTTCGGGTGCCGTTAACGGCACAGATGTCGGTCCCGGTAAAACGAAGGTCCATCACACAGCCTCCAGCGCCTGCCGCATATCCGCGATCAGGTCGTCAACATGTTCGAGCCCGACGGACAGCCGCATGGTGCCATCGGTGATGCCGCCCGCCAGCCGGTCCGCCGGGGCGACAGCATAATGCGTGGTGCTGGCCGGGTGGCAGATCAGGGTTTCCGACCCGCCGAGGCTGACCGCGAGCTTCAGCAGCTTTAGCGCGTCGAGCATGCGAAACGCCTCGGTCTCGCCACCCTCCAGATGGAACGAAAATGTCGACCCGGCAGCCTTGCATTGGCGGTCATAGACGGCGCGTTGCCGCGTTCCCTCGGCAAGGAAGCCCAGATAGGTCACGCCGGCAACCTTCGGGTGATCGCGCAGATACTCGGCCACGGCCCGCGCGTTGGCCATGGCGCGCTCCATGCGCACATCGACCGATTCCAGCGACCGGGTGACAAGCCAGGCGGTATAGGGGTCGAGATGATTGCCCCAGGTCGTTCTAAGCGTACGGATCGGCGCAATGACCTCTTCACGTCCCGTAATCCCGCCCGCAAGCAGATCGCTGTGACCCCCGCAATATTTGGTGAGCGACGTCAGGCACAGATCGACACCGCATTCGATCGGCCGCTGGGCAAAGGGGCCGAGCAAGGTGTTGTCGACGACGACGAGGGGGCGCCGCCCCTGCCGGGC
Organism: Sphingomonadales bacterium; assembly: GCA_031371635.1. Classification (GTDB taxonomy): domain Bacteria; phylum Pseudomonadota; class Alphaproteobacteria; order Sphingomonadales; family Sphingomonadaceae; genus Sphingomonas_O. The sequence goes on from JANMJZ010000119.1 coordinate 3,527, forward strand.
GCCAATCTCGTCCGCCAGCCGGACCATGAGCGCCAGATCGACGATCGCCGCCGTCGGATTGGCCGGTGTTTCGGCAATGATC
>JANMJZ010000125.1:0-3592 GCA_031371635.1 Sphingomonadales bacterium
GCCGAGTGCCTTGGCAAACAGGCTGAACGCGCTGAAGCGGGTCATGCCGGATCGCTGCCTGCGAGCGCGGCGCGCGCGCGATCGACGTAGAAGCTCTTGAAATCATGGACGAGTTTTTCCTCGACCGCATAGGGGCCCGGGCGGTAGCCGTCGGTGCTGATCCCCAGATGGTTGATCGACGAGAAATAGCCGTCCTGCGTGTTCGTCGTCCGCCACAGCGCGGCCAAATGATCGGGGTCGTAGTCGACACCCTCGACCGCATCCTCGTGCACCAGCCAGCTCGTGCGGAGCAGCGTCTTGTCGGCGGCGACGGGGGTCAGCGAGAACGAGACGACATGGTCGCAGCAGAAATGGTGCCAGCTGTTGGGCTGCGTCCAGACCGACAAGCTCGAGCTTTCGGGCGCGGTAAAGGGACCGATCAGCTTCTGGCAGGCGAGCTTGCCGTCGATCGACTGGGTGACCGCGCCATTGGCGAGCGGCAAGCGCGCGATGCGGTGCCACCAGCCATCCGGAAATTCGATGAGGTCGCGGAAGATACCGAGCGCCTTCCACTCGGCGCGCTTGGCCGCGACCATCGCGTCGAACGCCCGGTCGTCGACGACATCGCCCTCGCCATCCTCAGGCAACCCCTTGCCGAACCCATAGGTGCCGAGCACGCCGATCAATTCGGGATGGCCGACATCGCAGTGATAACACTCGCGATTATTTTCCATCACGAGCTTCCAATTGGCATCCTCGATGTAATTGTCCTGCACTGCGACCTTCATGCGATCGAGGTCGTAGACCGCGATCTGGTCGATAATGTCGGCCTTCACCCGGTCGATTGGCGGCGGGCGGTCGCTCAAGCAGATGAAGATGAGGCCGCCGACTTTTTCGAGCGCGACGGGCGACAGGCCATGGTCCTTCTTGTCGAAGCCCGGCGCCATCGAACGCGCCGCGAGCAGCGCGCCGTCGAGACCATAGGTCCATTGGTGATAGGGGCACATCAGCCGCGGGGCGCGCCCGCGCTGTTCCTGACAGATGCGCGCGCCGCGATGACGGCAGCTGTTCCAGAAGGCGCGGACCTCGCCGTCGCGGCCGCGCACGATGATGATCGAGTTGCTGCCCAGTTCGAACACGAAATAGTCGCCGGGGTTCTTCACATGCGCGACGGTGCACGCATAGAGCCACACCGACTTCAGCATGACATGCGTGTCGAAGGCAAAAGCCTCTTCGCTGACGTAGAGTTCGCGCGGCAACGTATAACCATCGCGGTTGCTTTTTAGCCAGTCGGAGACGTTGTTCTGGTACGACATGACTAGCCCCTGAGTGCTGTATTGTCGGGATCGAAGGGAGAGTCGGGGATAAGCGTGGCGCGGTGGCGTGTGCCGAGGATTTCGATCTCGAATTCGGCGCCCGGCGTCGCCAGCGCGGGTTCGACCATGGCGAGCGCGAGCGACTTGCCGACGCGCCAGCCATAGCCGCCCGAGGTTGCGCGGCCGACGATGCGGTCGCCCTGCCAGATCGCCTCCGACCCGCGCGCATCGGCATCGGTCACGTCATGGACTTCGAGCGTGACGAGCGTGTTCGCCAGGCCGTTGGCCTGTGCGGCGAGCAGGCCTTCCTTGCCGAAGAAACCCGGCTTTTTCAGGCTGATGAAACGGTCCAGCCCGCTTTCATGCGCGGAATATTCGATCGAAAGTTCGCGCGGGATGAGCTTGTAGCTCTTTTCGAGCGCCATGGCGGTCATCGCGCGGATGCCGAAAGGCTTGATCCGGTATTCTTCGCCCGCCGCCATCAGCAGGTCGAAGATATAGTTCTGCATCTCGATGGGGTGATGGATTTCCCAGCCGAGCTCGCCGATGAAATTGACGCGGAGCGCCTCGAACGGCGCGGCGCCGATGCTGATCGACTGGCCGGTGAGCCAGGGGAAGGCGGCGTTCGACAGATCGGCATCGGTGAGCTTGGCGAGCACGTCGCGCGACCGGGGGCCGGCGAGCACGAGCACGCCCATCGCCGTCGTCAGCCGTTCGAAGCGGACCGAGCCGTCGGTGGGCATCGCCTTGCGGAGGTAGTCGTGGTCGTGACGCTCATAGGCGCCCGCCGAAACGAGGTAATAACGCTGCGGGCCCGCCTTGTAGACGGTGAATTCGGCACGCACGCCGCCGCGCGACGTCAGCAGGTAGGACAGCGAGACGCGGCCTGTCTTTTTCGGCACCGCATTGGTCAGCAGCCCGTCGAGCCAGCTTTCCGCGCCGGGGCCCGAGATCTCGCATTTGGCGAAGGCGCTCATGTCCTGCAGCCCGACATGCGCGGTCACGTGGCGGCATTCATTGCCGACATGCTCGAAATAGTTCGAGCGGCGGAACGACCATTTCTCGCGGATCGGCGCGTCGTCGCCAGAGACGGGATGGTTGTGGTTGAGCAGGACGTCGGGGCGGTCGAGGTCGGCATCGCTGAGGGCATAGCCTGCGGGCGCGAACCAGTTGGGCCGTTCCCAGCCGAAGACGCTGCCGAACACGGCGCCCAGGTCCTTCATCCGGTCGTAACAGGGGGTGCGGCGCAGGCCGCGGGCAGCCTCGCGCTCCTCGTCGGGATAATGGACGGTGAAGACCTTGGCATAGGCCTCTTCGTTCTTCTGGCGGAGGAAACCGCGGCTGGCATAATCGCCGAAGCGGCGCGGATCGACGCCCATCATGTCGATGGTCGGCTCGCCGTCGACGATCCAGTGCGCGAGCTGCCAGCCGGCGCCGCCGGCCGCGGTGATGCCGAAGCTGTGCCCTTCGTTCAGCCAGAAATTCTTCAGGCCCCAGGCCGGGCCGACGATGGGCGAGCCGTCGGGCGTATAGGCAATGGCGCCGTTGTAGACCTTCTTGATGCCGACTTCGCCGAACGCGGGCACGCGGTTCATGGCGGCGAGGATATAGGGCTCGAGCCGCTCGAGCGCGTCGGGGAACAGCTCGTATTCGCTGTTCGCGGCGGGGCCGTCGACATAGCAGGCAGGGGCGCCGGTCTCGTACGGTCCGAGCAGCAGGCCGCCCGCCTCCTCGCGCATGTAATAGCTGGCGTCGGATTCGCGCAGCACGCCCATTTCGGGCAGGCCCTGCGCGCGGCGGGCCATGATATCCGGATGTTGTTCGGTGACGATATACTGGTGCTCGACCGGCATGACGGGCACGTCGAGACCGACCATCGCCCCGGTCTGGCGCGCGAAATTGCCCGAGCAGGAGATCACGTGTTCGCAGGTGATGTCGCCGTGGTCGGTCGAGACCAGCCATTCGCCGCCCGGCAGCTGCGTAATCGCCGTCACTGTCGTGTTGCGATGGATGGTCGCGCCGCGCTGCCGCGCGCCCTTGGCCAGTGCCTGCGTCAGGTCGGCGGGCTGGATATAGCCGTCGTCGGGGTGCTGGATCGCGCCGATGATGCCGTCGGTGTTGCACAGCGGCCAGATCGCCTTGACCTCATCGGCGGTCAGGAAACGGACGTCGACGCCGAGCGTGCGGGCGATGCCCGCATAATAGCGATACTCGTCCATCCGGTCGGCGGTGGTCGCGAGGCGGATGTTGCTGACCTGCGAAAAGCCGGCGTTGAGGCCGGTTTCCGCTTCGAGCGT
>JANMJZ010000126.1:0-1770 GCA_031371635.1 Sphingomonadales bacterium
TAGCAGTCGTGAGCCTTCGCGACGGTTAAAAGTCTTTTTCGTGCAAAAGTTTGCGGACACATTGTTCACGGCCATAATCGCCGTCAACTTCGCGGCGACAAGTCTTGCGTGCGCGATCTTCCGCCTTGCGCATCTTGCGTCCGCGGTTGCGATCGGCTTCCGACTGGCTCGTTGTGGCCCAGTCAACGCCCTTTGCGACCACCCGGACAGGGGCGGTGACGACAGAAGCAACCGTCGAAACGCAGCCGGCCAGTAGCAGAGCGGGCAAGGCGAGCGCAGCGGCTGATTTCATGGTTGCTGCCTAGAGTATCAGGCGCCCATGGTCGAGCTTTGGCAGGACATGTCGGCTGAACAGGTCTGCTTCTGCGGCATGTGGATAGCCGGACAGGATAAACGCTTCGATGCCCTCTGCCTGATAAGAGCGCAGCTTTGCGAGCACCTGATCCGGGTCGCCAACGATTGCAGCCCCGCAACCCGAGCGGGCGCGGCCGATGCCGGTCCACAAATTGTCCTCGACATAGCCTTCGTCGCCCGCGCTCGCACGAAGCTCTGCCTGGCGCAGTACGCCGACGCTCGTCGAGTCGAGCGATTTGGCGCGGATCGCGTCGCCCGTTTCGGCATCGAGCTTCGACAGCAGCCGAGTGGCATAAGCGCGCGCCTCCGCCTCGGTCTCGCGAACGATGACATGGGCGCGATACCCGAATTTCAGCGTGCGGCCGTGTTTTCCGGCGCGGGCGCGCATGTCGGCAATGATCTCGCGTACCGCGGGCATGGTGTCAGGCCACATCAGATAGACATCGCAACCGGCGGCGGCAGCTTCACGCGCATCTTCCGACAGCCCTCCAAAATACAGGGGCGGGCATTTGCCGCTGACCGTCGTCATGCGTGCCGGGCCTATCTCGATCTGGTAGTGCTCGCCCTGATGGTTCAGATGCTCGCCGTTCAGTAAAGCTTTCAGGATCTGCATCACTTCGAGCGTGCGGGCATAGCGTGGTGGTGCGCTTGCCAGCTTTTCGCCCGGCAGGTCGGACGAGATGATGTTGACCGTCATCCGCCCCCCCGTAATGCGGTCGAGCGTTGCGATCTGGCGGGCGAGTTGCGGCGGCCAGCTTTCTCCGATGCGCACGGCCATCAACAGGCGGATCCGGCTCGTCAGGGCGGCAATTGCCGCCGCAAAGGCCGTGGTGTCGAGACCGAGCTGATAGCCGCTCGGCAGCAGGATATTGTCGAACCCGCCCTTTTCAGCGGTCAGCACGATGTTGCGGCAATGCTCCCAGCTCGAGGCCAGCGCCGGGTCGGGCTGCCCGAGAAACTCATAGTCATCGTCGCACAGTGCCGAGAACCAGCTTACTTCGACCGGGGATGTCATGGCAGCTTCTCCCCGCGCGAGGCGACCAGCACGGCGTACCAGCTCTCGCGCGTCCAAAGGACCTTATGGGCGTCGGCCGCTTCGCGTATGCGGTCTACATTCTGCGAACCGATGATCGGGATGGGGCGCGCGGGGTGCGCCATGATCCAGCTATAGGCGGCCGCGGTACGCGAAACGCCATGCGCGTTCGCGACATCGTCGAGCGCTGCCGCAACGCCAGTCTCACGCGCATTCGTCGGGCTTGCGATGCGTCCGCCTCCAAGAGGCGACCAGGCGAGAACGGCGACGTTATGCTGGAGGGCAAGGTCGAGCGTGCCATCGGTGATGGTGTCGAGGCACAGCGGCGACAGTTCCGGCTGGATTGTCGACAGCGGCAGTTCGCGTGGCATGAACGACAGGAG
>JANMJZ010000140.1:0-3814 GCA_031371635.1 Sphingomonadales bacterium
TCGAGATTGAGCAGCGCGCTTGCCGGTATGGCGGCCAGCATCAGCGGCAGCGCAAAGCCGATCCAGTGCGCGACCAGCTTGGCAGTGACGACCAGCTCATCGCTGATTCCCCGCACCGCCAGCTGGTCCAGCACGCCCGACGCCGCATCGGGCGCAACCAGCCGATCGACGGGCAACAGCGCTGCCAGCAACGCGGCGACCCACAGCATGCCCCCCCCGCTCTTGCCCAGCAGGACCGCATCCGGTCCGACGGCGAACGGGTAGAGCGTGGCGACAAGCAGGAAGAACACGACCGGCATCGCAATGCCGCCGCTCGCCAGCGCGCGCGACAGGTCGCGGGCGACGAGGCGAAAGAAAGCGCTCACCCCAACACCAGCGTCTGCGCATCGGGCAGCGCCAGCGCCTGATGCGTCGCCACGACGGCGATTCCGCCCCGCAGCCGGTGCGCTGCGATCAGCCCTTCGAGGATCGTCACGCCTGCCGCGTCGAGGCCGTTGGCAGGTTCGTCGAGCAGCCAGATATCGGCTCCGGCGGCCAGTGTCCGCGCAAGCGTCGCGCGCCGTCGCTGGCCGGTCGACAGCATCCGCACCGGCACTTGCGCCAGATGCGCCATGTCGACGCTCTCCAGCGCGTCGCGCACCTTGCCTCCGTCAATAGCCGCCCAGAATTGCAAAGCCGTGCCAAGGGGCAGCGCCGGGTCGAGCGCAGGCGCTTCGTCTGCCAGCGCGATCGTGCCATCGCGCGTCGCGACACCCGCCTCGGCGCGCAACAGCCCCGCGGCGACGCGCAACAGGCTTGACTTGCCGACGCCGTTAGGGCCGCCGACCGCAAGCACATCGCCCGCGCGCAGGGCAAAGCTGATCCCTGAAAACAGCACTCGCCCGCCCCGCGCGCAGCTTACATCGGTGAAGGCGAGCCCCATTCTACCGCCTCGCTGAGCGTGTCGAAGGGCTGTCTCTAAACTGGCCCCCCGAAGAAGGGCAGGGCTTCGACAAGCTCAGCCAAGCGGACCTAGGCAACTGCGTCCTCCAGCGCATGCATGTCGGCATCGCTCAGGCCGAAATGATGGCCGACTTCATGCACGACGACATGGGCGACGAGGTGATCGAGCGCCTCGCCGGTTTCGCACCATTCGTCGAGGATCGGGCGGCGATAGAGGTGGATGGTCGCGGGCATATCTCCCGTTTGCGCCGGTTCGCCGATCGGGCGGCCGGAATAGAGGCCGGAAAGGTCGAACGGACTCTCGATGCCCATTGCGGCAAGGACGCGCTCCTCGGCAAAATCCTCGACGATCAGCAGCACGCCTGCCAAGTGCACGCCGAAAGGCTCGGGCAGCCGCTCGAGCGCCACGCGCGCCAGCCGCTCGATATCGTCCAGCGAAGGGGGCATTTGACCTGCAGCGCTCACCCCTGCGACATAGCCGCAACCGGAGGTCTGGCAAATGATCGAACAACTGGACGAAGACGAACGCGCGGCCGCGCTCGATGAACTCGGCGAATGGGACTATGACGAGACGCGCGACGCGCTGACGCGGACCTTCGTGTTCGCCGATTTCGTCGAGGCTTTCGGCTTCATGACGCGCGTGGCGATCCTCGCCGAAAAGGCCGACCACCACCCTGAATGGTCGAACATCTACAACCGCGTCGACGTGCTGCTGACGACGCATGACGCCGGCGGTTTGTCGGCCCGTGACGTTGCACTCGCGAGGGCGATCGAGGGATTGCTGGAATCACGGCCGCACTGACGCAAGTGTCGCGATTAAGAGGGGGACTCGGTCTGACTGAGGCACGGGGAATCGAAGTCGGAAGCCAACATTCGTTGGCGGACGAGCGCCGGGCAGACGCGATCCCCCCAGCCGAGGGCACGCTGCACCGCAGCCTCGACTGGAAGGACGCGTTCTGGGCATCGAGCGGCGTTCCTGCGGGTGTTTTGCTGACGATGGGCGGGATCGCCACGGTCATTGGCCAGCCAAGCTGGGTGGTCTGGATTGCCTCCATCGTGATGGGTTTCGTTCAGTCGTTCGTCTATGCGGAGATCGCCGGGCTCTACCCCCACAAATCGGGCGGCGCGTCTGTCTATGGGGCAGCGGCTTGGCTGCCCTACAGCAAGTTGGTGGCGCCGGTGTCAATATGGTGCAACTGGCTGGCCTGGTCGCCGGTGCTCACGCTGGGAACCAGCCTGGGCGCGGGCTATGTGATGGCCAGCCTGTTTGCGCCCGATGCCGCGATAAATCATTGGCAGATCCCGCTGGCGGATCTTGGCTTCATCCGCGCCGGCCTGAGCCTGCGCGTCAACGTCGTTTCGATCATCGCGGCTTGCTTCCTCGTGCTCACGTTCGTGCTGCAGCATCATGGGGCGGCACGTGCGGCCCATGCGCAAAAGCTGATCGGCGCGGTTTGTCTGGCGCCGCTGATCCTCGTCGGGGTTGTGCCGCTGCTGACGGGCGACTTGCCGACTGACCGACTCTTTCCGCTGTTGCCGCTCGTGCGCGATGCCGCCGGCCATGCCCATTTCGGAACCTGGGACGCGTTCGGGCTGACGCTTCTGATGGGCGCGATGTTCGGCGCCGGCTGGTCGACTTACGGCTTCGAAACGGCGGTTTGCTACACCCGCGAGTTCCGCAACCCAGCGCGCGATACCCCGCGCGCGATTATCGCGTCTGGCCTTTTATGTATCGTGATCTTCACTTTGGTGCCGCTCGCTTTCCAGGCCTCGCTCGGTCTCGAAGGGCTGCTGGACCCTCGAATCTACGACGGCTCGGGCGTTGCGCTCGCGCTCGCGCATATTGTCGGGGGCGGTGTCATCGTGACCAACGTCTTCATCTCCATGTTGATTCTGGCGCTGTTGCTGATCGTCATGACCTCGATGATGGGGTCGTCGCGCACGCTCTATCAGGCTTCGGTCGACGGCTGGCTTCCCCGTTACCTGTCGCGGGTCAACCGTCACGGTGCCCCCACATCGGCAATGTGGACGGATCTGTGCTTCAACTTCGTGCTGCTGCTCGCCTCGGACTATTTCGCCGTGCTGATGATTTCCAACGTCTGCTACCTCGTGTTCAACTTTCTCAACCTGCAGGCGGGATGGATCCACCGCATCGACCGGCCCGACGCAGAGCGCCCGTTCCGCTGCCCGACCTGGTTGCTGGGGCTGGGCGCAGCATTCGGGTTCGTCAACATGGCGTTCCTCGGCGCCGGGGCCGACGTCTGGGGCGCTGGCACCTTGCGCAACGGCATGATTGCCGGCTTGCTTATCGTGCCGGTCTTCCTGTTCCGCCACTATGTCCAGGACAAGGGTCGTTTTCCCGGCGAGGGAACGGCTGGAAAGTCCGCGCTCGACGAGATCGGGGCCGGCAGGGCTGGATGGTGGCCCTGGATCGCGCTGCTTGCGTGTCTCGGCGTGGTCGCCGCGAGCCACGCGATGGCGAGGCTGGCTGTCGGCTGACGCAGCGTTCCTTCATTGGCCGGAAAGTGGGGCGCGACGACGCCGAGAGCAGACGGGTCAATCCCTTGGCGTCATCCGCTTGGGTAGCAGCCACGGTGCCCAGGTCGTCGCCAGCTTCAGGCGGCGCGCCGTCTTGCCCACCAGCGTGTGGACTTTCGTCCCGTGCGCAGCGTCCCATACGGCCTGCGCGACCTGCTCGACAGGCGTGAACTCGAGCCCCGCTTCGCGGACGACGTCGCGGATCGCGACATTCGAACCAGAGGCGGTCGCGTTGAGCAGCGGGGTGTCGATGAAGCTCGGCATGATCGTGCGTGCCTTGACCCCGGCATCCTTCCATTCCCGGTCGAGCGATTCGGTCATCGCGCGCACCCCG
>JANMJZ010000145.1:0-5023 GCA_031371635.1 Sphingomonadales bacterium
CGCCAGCACCTCGGCCACCATCAGCAGCGCCAGGACGCCGTTACCGCCGACAAAGACGCCGGCCTTCCCAACGAGGCCCATGATCGCAGCGCCGGGAATGCCAAGTGCAAGCGCAATACCGAGCTGAGCCGCGACGATCCAGAATCCTGCGCGGCAAATCGCCGCCGCGACGGCCTTTCGGTTACCCGCCTCCAGATTGCGGGTAATGATCGGACCCAGCACGGGATCGAAACTCGTCTTCAGTTTTTGCGGCAATGAGGCCAGCTGCTGTGCGACATAATAGATGCCCACTGTTCCGGGACCCACGAACAGCCCGAGAATAGCTAGGTCAACGCGGCGCGATCCCCATTCGATGGCGTCTGCCGCCGCCAGCGGTAGATTGCGTCGCACGAGCTTGCGCAGCGCCCAGCTGCTCGGCACCCAGTTGCGTGGCCAACCATAGCTGCGGACGAATGGGACAAACGCCGCCAAAAATGCCCCGAGCATCGACAGTGCATAGGAGACCAGCAGACCATCCTTGAGGGACCAGAACGACAGGGCTGCAGCTGCGATGCTGAGCACCCAGGGTTCCACGAGGGCACGGGCGCGGACGGTCGCAGCCACGTCGAAGCGATAAGCAAGCGCCGCGAGCATGACGTCGGCGCCCGCGATGATGAAAACCAGCACGCCCATCATCCGGTCGAGACCGCGGATCGCGCTGTTGGGAAACATCGCCTCCGGGAAGGTAACGAGCAACACGCTGAACACGGCCGACGCGGCGAGTACGACAAGCAGCGCATCCCAAGCGATATGCGCTGCATCGCGTTCTTCGCTGGACAGCTGGAAAGCGAGGCCGCGCTTCAGCCCAAGCGTCGCGAGCTGTGCGGCGAATTCGATGACGATGACGGTATAGGCAAGCCGTCCGAGCGCCTCGGGCCCATAGATTCGTCCGGCGATGAAAAGAAACGGGATGCGCGCAGCCAGCCGGAGCAGGAAACCGAAAACATTTGTCCGCCCGCCCTTCGCCAAGGCAGAAAGGTCGGCATTGGCATCCGTCAATGCGCTGCGCCCCAGCTTTTTCCGGTGCCGATCTCGACGTCGAGCGGGACATCGAGTTTCACCAGCGGCGCGGCGGCAGTGGCCATGACGTCTCGAATGACAAGAGTGGCGGCCTCTACCTGCCCTTCGGGCAGTTCGAACACCAGTTCGTCGTGGACCGTAAGCAGCATCCGGACCTCATCCAGGCCAGCCGCGACGAGCCTGGGCGTCATGCGGACCATCGCGCGCTTTATGATGTCCGCGCTGGTTCCCTGGATGGGCGCATTGATTGCCGCGCGCTCGCTGCCCTGGCGTTCGGCCTGGTTCGCGGATTTGATGCGCGTGAAATGGGTCTTTCGACCGAAGAGCGTCTGGGTGAACCCGGTCTCGCGGACGTGCTCAAGCGTTTCGGCGATGTAGCGGTTGATGCCCGGAAAACGCTCGAAATAGCGGTCGATCAGCGACTGGGCCTCGTCAGCCGTCGTCCCCATCCTGCCCGCGAGGCCCCAGCGTGAAATACCGTAGAGAATCGAAAAGTTGATCGTCTTGGCGCGCCCACGGGTGTCGCGGTTAACTTCGCCGAACAATTCCTGCGCGGTCAGGCTATGAATGTCGTCGCCGTTCGCAAAGGCCGCCTTCAGCGCCGGCACGTCGGCCATATGGGCGGCAAGACGCAGTTCGATCTGCGAATAGTCGGCACTAAGCAGGACGTTCCCCTCGTCGGCGACAAACGCTTCGCGGATACGGCGACCTGTCTCGGTCCGGACGGGAATATTCTGGAGGTTGGGGTCGTTAGAGGACAAGCGCCCAGTCTGCGCGCCGACAAGCGAATAGCTTGTATGGACGCGCCCCGTCTCGTGAGTGATCTGCGCCTGCAGCGCATCCGTATAGGTTGATTTGAGCTTCGACACCTGGCGCCAGTCGAGCACCTTGCGCGCAACTTCGACACCTTCGCCGGCCAGCCGTTCGAGTTCGTTGACGTCGGTTGAATAAGCGCCGGTCTTTCCCTTGCGCCCGCCCTTCAGGCCCATCCTGTCGAAAAGCACCTGCCCGAGTTGCTGGGTGGACCCCACCTGAAACGGTCCCCCGGCAGCCTCATGGATTTCGCCTTCCAGCCGGACCATCTCCTCCGCAAACTCGCGGCTCAGTTCCGCGAGCGCCGCACGATCGACCTTTATGCCATGTTGTTCCATCGACGCGATCACCGGCACCAGCGGGCGATCGACGCGCTCATAGACGGTCGTCACCGCGTCGCGCAACAAGCGCGGCTTGAAGCGATGCCAAAGCCTAAGAGTCACATCGGCATCCTCGGCGGCGTAGCGCGTTGCGTCGCGCAGCGGAACTTGCCCGAACGTCAGCTGCGACTTGCCCTTTCCGCACACGTCGCTGAACGCGATGCATTTATGACCTAGGTGGATCTGCGACAGCTCATCCATCGAATGATTGAACTGCTTCCCGGCATCGAGCGCGAAACTCATGACCAGCGTGTCGTCGAAGGGCGCGACGGCCAAGCCGTGGCGCGCAAGGATCGTCATGTCGTATTTGGCGTTATGCGCAACCTTGAGCACGCTGGGATCGGCGAGCAGCGGGCGCAATAGGTCAAGCGCGGCCTGCATCTCGATCTGCTCGGGCTTTTCGCTCAGCAAATCGGTGCCGCCGTGCGCAAGCGGCACGTAACAGGCGAGGCCGGGGGCAACCGCAAGCGAGAAGCCGATGAGCCGCGCCTGAGTCGCGTCGAGCCCATCGGTTTCGGTATCGAAGGCGACAAGTCCCGCCAGCGTCGCGGTCGCGATCCACTGGTCGAGCCTGCCGAGCGTGGTCACGCAATCATAGCCGTCGACATCGAAGGGCGTGTCATCGACCGGCAGGGACGCGTCTCCCTGTGATCCAGTCGAGTCAGGGCTGGCGGTAGCGGCACTTGTCCCGCCGACCTTTGCAAGCAGCGAGCGAAATCCGTGATGCTCCAGAAAGGCGCGCAGCGGGGCTTCGGGAATGCCTTTGAGAAGCAAGTCGTCGAGCGGTTCGGGCAACGCGACGCCGCATTCGAGTTGGACAAGGCGGCGCGAGAGCCGTGCCATCTCGGCATGCTCGATCAGGTTGTCGCGCAGCTTGCCGGGCTTCATCGTCGGCGCCGCGGCCAATACCGATTCCAGATCGCCGTGTTCGACGATCAGCTTCGAAGCGGTCTTGGGGCCGACGCCCGGCACGCCCGGCACATTGTCGACGCTGTCGCCCATAAGGGCGAGGACATCGCCCAGCCGGTCCGGGCCGACACCGAACTTCTCGATCACATAGTCCGGGCCGATCCGACGGTTGTTCATCGTGTCGAGCAAATCGAGCCCCGGCTCTATGAGCTGCATCAGGTCCTTGTCGGAGCTTACGATAGTGACGCTCCAACCCTCTGCCAGCGCAGCCTTGGAATAACAGGCGATGATATCGTCGGCCTCCAGTCCCTCGGTCTCGATGCAGGGGATCGAGAAGGCGCGGGTCGCGTCGCGAATCATCGGGAACTGGGGGACCAAGTCTTCGGGCGGCGGTGGCCGATGCGCCTTGTACTGGTCGTACATATCGTTGCGGAACGTCTTTGAGGACGCATCGAGGATCACGGCCATGTGCGTCGGGCCATCTTCGCGGTGGAGCTGCTCGGCAAGCTTCCAGAGCATGGTCGTATAGCCATAGACCGCCCCGACCGGTTTGCCCCGGATGTTCGTCAGCGGCGGCAAGCGATGATAGGCACGGAAAATATAACCGGAGCCGTCGACGAGATAGAGGTGATTGGCGGTCATGCCGGGCGGGTTTAGCGGCGGCAGCGCGGAGGGGCTAGTGCGCGCTCATCGCGTTTGCGGACCCTTTGGATTTCGGCGCTATCCATATGATCGCTGCCGCAACCATGAACACCGCGAAGGCGAGCAGGAAAACCTGGACGGCGCCGACCGTCGCGGATTGCGCCTCGACAAGCCGATCGAGCACGGCCCGCGCCTGGTCGCTTGTCATGCCCTTCGCGGTAAGCGAGGCCATCATCGCATCGCCGCCATTCAGGCGGCCCACCATGTCCGACCGGCTGACGCGGCTGGCATTGTCCCACGCCGTCGTCGCCATTGCCGTGCCGACCGCCCCGCACAACGTGCGCACGAAGCTCATGATGCCAGCAGCGGACGTCGTCTCGCCCGGCTTCACGGCGGCAAGGGCAAGCGCGGTCAGGCCGATGAAGAAGAACGGCATGCCGATACCCTGCAGCAATTGCGGCATCGCCAGCTGCCAGAAATCGGAATCGGTCGTCCAGTTTGCACGGAGCAGGGACATCACACCAAGCCAGCTGATGCCCGCACAGATCGTGATCCTGAGGTCGATCTTGCCGATCAGCCGTGCGGCGACCGGCGACATGATGACGGCAAACACACCCACGAAGGCCGTCGCGTAGCCTGCATCGGTAGCGGAATAGCCCACGACCTGCTGCAGCCACAACGGCGTCAGGACGACCGACGCGAAAAACGCCCCAAAGCCGAGCGCGACGGCAATCGTGCCGATGGTAAAGCCCAGGTGGCGGAAAACGCGGATGTCGACGATGGGGTTTTCCTCGCCGAGTTCCCAGATCACGAACGCCGCAAAGCCGACGACCGCTATCAGCGCCATCGCAACGACGAAACTGCTCTGGAACCAGTCGTTTTCCCGACCCGTATCGAGCATCAGCTGGAAGGCACCGACCCAGACGACCAGCAGGATCAGTCCGACCACGTCGATGCCCGTACGCGCCGTCCGTGTTTCGAAGGGCCGCACCATCCGCATCGCAATGAAGATGCAGAACCCGACGATCGGCAAGTTGATGAAGAAGATCCAGGGCCAAGACCAGTTGTCGCTGATCGTTCCCCCCAGGATCGGCCCCGCAATGGGGGCGCAGACGGTCGTCATCGCCCACAGGCCCATGGCGGCGGCCGCCATGTTCTTGGGAAAGACCCGCAGCAGCAGCGCCTGTGTCAGCGGCATCAGCGGACCGCCCGACAGACCC
>JANMJZ010000346.1:0-17028 GCA_031371635.1 Sphingomonadales bacterium
GGAGAGATCGAAGCCGCCGTTGCCGAAGCCAAGACGGCCGTCGAGGGCGGTGATGTCGATGCGATGACCGAGAAGACCAATGCCCTGACGCAGGTTGCCATGAAAATGGGGCAGGCGATCTACGAGAAGGAGCAGGCCGCGGCCGCGTCACCGGGGGCGGAGACGGCTGCTGCCGGTAGCGAGGACGTTGTCGATGCCGAGTTCTCGGAAGTCGATGACAGCGCGAAGGCGTAATCGCACAGGTGCGACTTTAGTGTGACCTTTCGCCGCCCGGCTATGCCGGGCGGCGAATCGGTATGAGGGGCTGCTGTGGCTGATACCGACTATTACGAGCTGCTGGAGGTCGAACGGACCGCCGACGATGGGGCGATAAAGTCGTCCTACCGCAAGCTTGCCATGAAATTCCATCCGGACAAGAACCCGGGCTGTCATGAATCCGAAGCCAAATTCAAGGCTATCTCGGAGGCATACGACTGTTTGAAGGACCCGCAGAAGCGCGCGGCCTATGACCGCTTCGGCCATGCTGCTTTCCAGAACGGCGGGGGCGGGCAGTCTCAGGGCTTCGAGGGCTTTTCCGACATCTTCGACAATATCTTCGGCGAATTCATGGGCGGCGGTCGTGGCGGCCGTCAGCGCGGGCCCGCGCGCGGCGCGGACTTGCGTTACGATCTTGAAATCACTCTCGAAGATGCGTTCCACGGCAAGGCGACCGAAGTCAGTGTCGAAGTCTCGACCCTCTGCGATCCTTGCGGCGGGTCGGGCGCCAAGCCCGGAACTGCGGCCAAGCAGTGCGGCACCTGCGGCGGCCACGGGAAGGTCCGCGCTCAGCAGGGCTTCTTCGTCGTCGAACGTGCTTGTCCTTCTTGTCACGGCGCGGGGCAGGTCATTGCGGATCCTTGCCCGACTTGCCGTGGCGAGGGACGTGTCGACAAGGCCAAGACCCTCTCGGTCAATATTCCCGCCGGCGTCGACGAAGGAACGCGCATTCGCCTGACCGGGGAGGGTGAGGCGGGTGCACGCGGTGCCCCGGCAGGGGACCTGTACATCTTTCTCCACGTCGCGCGGCATGCCATTTTCGAGCGTGACGGGACAACATTGTTCTGTCGGGCACCGATCAGTTTTACGACGGCCGCCCTTGGAGGGTCGATCGAAATACCGGGGCTCGACCAGACCCGGCACGACATCCGCATTCCGGCCGGTATCCAGTCAGGCAAACAGCTGCGCCAGCGTGGCGCCGGCATGCCAGTGCTCAATGGTCGCGGCAGCGGCGACCTGGTCGTTCAGGTGGAGGTGGAAACACCGACCAGATTGTCGGCAAAGCAGAAGGAATTGCTCGAGGCCTTCCGCGAGACCGAGACCGGGGATGAATGTCCCAAGTCTTCGGGCTTTTTCGACAAGTTGCGCTCGGTATTCGACGATATCGTCTGAAAAAAAGCGACCCGCCCACCCTGCCAGAGCGAGTCGATGGCGGGGCGGGCGGTGCCCTGGTACTGTCTTAAGCGAAGAGTGCGCTTGCAAGCAGGACCTGGGCGAGGATCGCGGCGGCAGTGAAAACCGCCATCTCGAAATTCTGCACCTGCAGTCTCCTGTTATCCGGTTGGGGCCGGCCCCTTGGCAGCGATATGCTGCAATGCGGCGATCCATACTAGTTTAGTGTGGTATTGAAAGCGCAACGATTGCGCGAGCAAATGCAGTTTTTGCAATCATAACGACTGGTCGAACCGCTGTCTAAGCTGTGCCAAACACCCGCTCGAAGATCGCGTCGACCTGGCTGAAGTGATAGCCGAGGTCGAACTTGTCCTCGATCTCGGCGACCGAAAGATGGGCGGCGACGTCGTTGTCCGCCTTGAGCAACTCCATCAGCGACAATGCGCCGTCGGACTCCCACACCTGCATCGCATTGCGCTGCACCGCCTTATATGCATCCTCGCGGCTCATGCCCGCTTGCGTGAGGGCGAGCAGCACACGCTGCGAATGCACCAGCCCGCCCATGCGATCGAGGTTCTTTTGCATGCGCGCCGGATAGACGAGCAGCTTGTCGACGACGCCCGTCAGCCGGGCGAGGGCAAAGTCGAGCGTGATCGTGGCATCTGGCCCGATGTACCACTCGACCGACGAATGGCTGATGTCGCGCTCGTGCCACAGGGCGACGTTCTCGAGCGCCGGCGTAACCGCGCTCCGCACCATGCGGGCAAGCCCGGTCAGGTTTTCCGTCAGCACCGGATTGCGCTTGTGCGGCATTGCCGACGAACCTTTTTGTCCCGGGGAAAAATATTCCTCGGCCTCAAGCACTTCGGTACGCTGCAGGTGGCGGATCTCGGTGGCGAGGCGTTCGATCGACGAGGCTACCACCCCCAACGTGGCAAAGAACATTGCATGCCGGTCGCGCGGAATGACCTGGGTAGAGACTGGTTCGCTGCCGAGCCCCATCTTGTCCGCGACATGCGCCTCTACCCGTGGATCAATGTTTGCAAAGGTCCCGACCGCGCCCGAAATCGCACAGGTGGCGATATCCTCTCGTGCCGCTACCAGTCGTGCCCGGTTGCGGGAAAACTCTGCATAGGCTTGTGCGAGCTTCAACCCGAAGGTCACCGGCTCGGCGTGGATGCCGTGGCTGCGCCCGATCGTCGGGGTCAGCTTATGTTCGAACGCGCGACGCTTCAGCACCTCAAGGAGCGCATCAATATCCGCAATCAGCATGTCCGCAGCGCGCGCGCGAGTTGCACAGCAAGGCAGGTGTCGAGCACGTCCGACGATGTCATCCCCTGATGGAGGAAACGGGCTTCTTCGCCGACATGGTCGGCAACCCAGGTAAGAAACGCGATTACGTCGTGCTTGGTCACTGCCTCGATCGCGTCGATGGCCGGCACGTCTATCAAGGGGTTTGTGGCCCACCAGTCCCAGACTGCCCTGGCCGCTGACTTCGGCACAACGCCAAGATCAGCCATGGCGTCGAGTGCGTGCGCCTCGATCTCGAACCAGATGCGGTAACGGCTTTCGGCGCTCCAGAGGGCAGCCATGGCGGGACGTGAATAGCGTTCGATCATGGTTTGGGCCGGTAGCAGGGACAAACCGGCCCGACAACGCGGCAAGCTGAGCAACGCCGTTTCCGGCCGGTCGTTGTCCCATCGGAACGGAACGAACCCGTCCCGTCTTTAAATAAAGCTGGAGAAATCCGATGAAGACCGTAATTATTGCTGTTGGCGCGCTCGCGCTGTCGACCCCTGCAATGGCCCAAATGGAGCCTGCAACGCCGACAACCACGATGCCGACGATGCCTTCTACGTCCACGACGCAGGTTCCGCCGGCTCAGACGACGCCCGACGCCGCAATTTCAGGTACGCCTGCGGCGCCGACCACAGTTACAACACCCACGGACCCCAAGGCGTTGATCGCGTCGGAGTTCCCGACGTACGATAAAAATGCCGACGGAAATCTGGATAAGACCGAATTTGCAGCGTGGATGGGGGCATTGAAGGCCAAAACCGGCGCCAAGCCCATGTCTGCTGCCGAGACGACAAAGTGGACCGATGGCGCGTTCACCACGGCTGATGCCGACAGAAGCAAGACGGTAACACTTGTTGAGCTTCAGAATTACCTGACCAAGGGCGCTTAAGCCTGTCGGGTCGCAAAAGGGCCGTACCTTCAGGGTGCGGCCCATTTTTCTGGCATCACATCAGTCCCTGCGACCGCAAGCTCGTATGACCGCGCGTGCCGATGATAATGTGGTCGTGGACGACGATGCTCAGCCTCTTGCCGGCTTCCGTAATTTCACGTGTCAGCTGTATGTCGGCGCGGCTGGGTTGCGGATCCCCAGTCGGATGGTTGTGAACCAGAATCAGGTTTGTCGCACCAAGCGCCAATGCACGTTTCATGATTTCGCGTGTATATACCGCAGCCTGGTCGATTGTTCCCTCGCTGACAATTTCATCGCGCATCAACGCGTTCTTCGCGTCGAGATATAGCACGCGTACCTGTTCGATTTCGATAAAGGCCATCGAGGCATGAAGATAGTCGATCAGCGCTTGCCAGCTGGCCAGCACGGGCTGTGACATCGCCTGTTCGCGCAGAAGCGCAACCGCCGCAGCTTGCGCGATCTTCAGTGCTGCCGCCGCAATCTCTCCGACGCCCGCTACCCGCATCAGATCGACCGGATTCGCCGTCAGAACACGTCCAATGCTGCCAAATTCTCTCAGCAGCTCCTTGGCCGTCGCCTTTGTGTCCCCCCTGCGCATCGCGAGGGTAAGCAAAAATTCTAGAAGTTCATAGTCGGACAGGGCGCCGCTGCCGCTATTGAGCAGACGTTCCCTAAGTCGGCTGCGATGTCCGGAAGCATCATGTTGGGGCAGTGCATCGGCCATTCATCCTGACTAGCCGATGAAGCGGGCTGGTCAAATTGCTTGCGGGTCATCGCTAAAGCGCCGAACTGCGGGTTCGCATTCAAGAGGGTCAAGTGCGACTGGACAGGATCATAATCGGGCGCGCCTTCATTTTCGGTATGGCGCTCGGCGGTGTAGCATTGCTGCTAATCTGGTCGCAGCGCCAAACCATTGCGACAACGGCTATAAACCGGGTACTTGCAGCCCGCGGTGTTCGCGCCACCTATACGATCGCCGAACTGGGCTTCCGTCGTCAGCGGATAGAAAACCTGCGCGTCGGCGATCCCGCGCGTCCAGCCCTTACCGCGGATCGGATCGATCTCTCCCTCGTTCCTTCATGGGGCGGTGTTGCCGTCACCACGCTGGCTGCGCGCGGGGTTCACGTTCGAGGCAGCATCGTGGCCGGGCGGCTAAACCTGGGCGAATTGGATAAGCTCATAGCGGCGCCCACTGGCAAACCATTCGCGCTGCCAGCTGTCGACGTTACTCTGGCCGAAACCCGTCTGGACCTCGCAACCGCAGCGGGCGATCTCACGGCAGAAATTACCGGAAGCGGCAGACTTAACGACGGCTTCAAGGGGCGCGCGCGCGTTACCTCGCTGTCAATGGGACGGGGTGAATGCCGGCTCGAGCGCCCGCTCTTGGTTGCCAGCGTAACGACAACGCTACGTCGCCCCGTGCTTGCAGGGATGCTAACAGCCGCCCCGTCATCTTGTGTGTCCGCGGTGACCGGACCGATCCGGATGCGTTTCGAGCTTGCACTTGCAGAAGCCCTCGATCGCTGGACCGGTCAGGCACGCATCGGGACGACGGGCATTCGCCATGGGCCTCTACAAATCGCCGATGCCGGTGCACACCTTGTTTTTACCGGCAGCGCCGCCGCCACTAACGGGAGTTTCGCGCTTTCGTCCCCAGCCGCGCGGTCTGGCGGCACCCGGATGGCGGGGTTGAGCGCAACGGGGCGTTTTGGCCTTGGTTCTGCAGCGACCGCTGATGGCACGGCACATATCGGGCGTGTGCTGGCAGATCCTGCTCTGGGTACGGCGCTGCGTCGCGCCTCGGCAGGGGCCGCTTCCACACCCGTCGGTCCAATTGCCCATATGCTGGCGAAAGCCTTCGCGGATGCAGGTTCCGGGGCGACGGCAGTCGCTACCTTTTCCTATGGTGGGAACAGCGCCCGCATTTCCGCGCTGAACATTTCGACGCACAGCGGTGCTCGCCTGACGTTGCCTCCTATTGTCCTCACCGCCCAGGGAATCTCGAGCAACGGTGAATTGAGGCTCTCAGGCGGTGGCTTTCCATCGGCGCGGGGCCATTTTGCGCTTGCACCCGACGGCTCAGGCCGCGGCCTGTTCGTGTCTGAACCTTATCGAGCGGGAGGTGCTGACCTCGCCATGCAACCCGTTCGCTTTGCCTCACGCAGCGATGGCACGATGCGTGTCGAAACCACGGCAACGCTCGATGGTCCGATTGGCGACGGCCGGGCCGAAGGCGTTCGCTTGCCGCTCAAGATTCAGCGGACGTCATATGGCGACCTGATCGTTGGCCCCGGTTGCGTGCCGATTACCTACCGCCGTATCGCGCTTGCTGGCGCTGTGCTGGCGCCGGGGAGCGTGACGCTTTGCCCCGCGCGCGGCGGCGCGATCTTCAGAGTTGTGCAAGGCATGGTCCGGGGCGGCGCCCAGACAGGCGCGCTCAGACTGACTGGATATCTTGGCGCGCAGCCCTTGCAGTTGAGTGTCGGCCACGCGGCTCTCACTCTCTACGGTCCGGTCTCCGCGTCGAATGTCGTTGCCTTGCTCGGACCGGCAGAGCGACAAACGCGCCTTCGCGTTGCACAGCTCGCTGGTACGTCTGGTTCGCGAGGGCTGTCGGGCCGATTTGGCGGCCTGTCCGGCAATATTGCGCAAGTGCCCTTTCTCGCCAGCAACGGGCAGGGTCACTGGAGCCTTGCCGGCGCCGATCTCTGGCTCAGCGGGTCTATGATGCTCGCAGATCAGGCCGCAGTCGCGCGCTTCAATCCGCTTTCTGCCAGAAACATGAAGCTGGAACTGAATGCTGGCCGGATCACTGCGAGTGCGGCTATGACCGAGCCGGTGTCAGGGCGCCTTGTGACTGCCGTGAACATCATGCACGATCTGTCGCGGGGAGTGGGCGAGGCGCGCCTGTTCGTCGACGCGCTTACTTTCAGCAAGTCGCTGCAGCCAGAATCAATTACCCCGCTCACCACCGGCGTGGTCGCCGACGTCTATGGCCAGATAAGCGGCACCGGTTCGATTCGCTGGAAGGGGGACAATGTCACCAGCTCAGGGCGCTTTCGCAGCGACGGGCTGGATTTCGCTGCCGCATTTGGCCCCGTCACTGGCGCCTCGGGCGAGATCGAGTTCGACGACCTTGTCGCGCTGTCGACGCCGCCAGGCCAGCAAATCAGGCTCGCCCTCGTCAATCCGGGCGTCGAGGTGAAGGACGGCACCGTCACCTATCGCCTTCGCCCCGATCAGGTCGTCGACATCGAGGGCGGGCGATGGCCCTTCGCAGGCGGCGAGTTGTTTCTGGATAGAGGCACGCTCGATCTTGGCCAGGCAAAGCCGCGTCGATTGTCCTTTCGCGTCATGGCGCTCGACGCCGCCAAGTTCATCGAGCAACTGAAACTAGAGAACATCGCCGCAACCGGCACCTTCGACGGCGCCCTACCGATCGTGTTCGATGCAAGTGGCGGGCAGATTGTTGGCGGGCAGATCGTCGCGCGGGCAGGGGGCGGAACGCTCGCCTATGTGGGGGATATATCCAACGCCGAAACGAACGCGTTCGCCAAGCTCGCCTTCGATGCCTTGAAGTCCATCCGGTACAGCAACCTTGCCATCGATCTCGACGGTGCGCTCGACGGCGAAATCGTCAGCCTCGTGCGCTTCGACGGCGTCAACCAGTCGCCGGTTGCACCAACCGGACTGGCAAGATCGTTCACGAACCTGCCGTTCAAATTCAACATCCGGGTGCGTGCGCCGTTCCGCGGCCTGGTCAACACCGCCCGCAGTTATCAGGATCCCGGATTGTTGCTCAACCGAACCGTTCAGCCTGTTGCAAGCGAGAAGCGACCATGAAGAACGCCACGTTGACGAAAGGGACAGGCAATGCGAATCGGCCGGGCATGAATTTGGCGAAACTGCTGATCGTCCCTGCGATGATGCCGCTGTCGGGCTGCATCAGCATAAAGGCGCCGGAAAAGCCGATCGAGATCAATCTCAACGTCAACATCAAGCAAGAGGTCGTCGTCCGCCTGCAAAAGGATGCCGCCGACCTGATCACAGCCAACCCGGAGTTGTTTCCGAAATGAACGCCAGACCTTTGATTGCCGCCATGCTTCTCGCCGCCGGCGGGATTGTCCATGCGCAAGGATCCGAACTTTCAGCCGCGATCTCTGCGGCGCAAGTCGGAGAACAAGCCGATGGCTACATGGGCGTCCGCGGCAGCGTTCCTGAGAAGATTCGCGCCGAGATGGAGGCCATCAACATCAAACGCCGTGCCGCCTATACCGAGCTGGCGGGCCAGCGCGGCGTGACCGTAAAGGATGTGGCGGCTGCTGTCGGCTGCACGACGCTGAAGACGCGCGTGGGGCCGGGAGAGGCCTATCAATTGCGCGACGGTATATGGCGCGTCCGGCAGGGCACAACGCCGATCCCGCTGCCCGATTACTGCAGCTAGCATATTGCACCGCACAAGAGTTGACTTGAACCTGTCACCTTCCTAAACGCGCGCCCAGCAAGGCGGGGTCGTTCGCGCCCCGTGTCGCGTCCCCCAAGATGGAGGATCGGCATGGGAAATGAAGACCCCGGGCAGGACGGCTTAGGCCGCGAAGACCCCCGGATCACGTCGCTCAACAAGCGACTGGACGCGGCGAAGCGCGACGAAGCGATCAGGTCCGGCAAGGTCGGCGAAGGTCAGGGGAAGGGATATTCCCAAGGCAATCGTGTCTTGTCGCAACTGATTGGTGGTCCTGTCGGCGGTGCAGTGATTGGCTGGGTTCTCGACCGGCTGTTCGGCACGGCGCCTGTCCTCCTGCTTGCCCTGATGGCCCTCGGGATCGTCGTGGCATTCAGGAATATCATCAAGATTTCAGGCGAGCGGCCGGAGTAGTCCGACCGCTCTCTACGTATAAGGGTTGAAACGACGTGGCGGCTGAAGGCGGCAAGATCGATCCGATGCACCAGTTCACGGTGGAGCCGCTGGTTCCGCTGCATGTGGGCGGCTATGATCTGTCGTTCACGAACTCCGCGCTGTTCATGGTCATCGTGCTCGGGCTGATCTGGGTGTTCATGCTCGGCGGCATGAAGCGCGAGCTGGTCCCCGGCCGCTGGCAGGTGGCGGTCGAAGCAACGACGGGATTCATCTCGAACATGCTGGCACAGAACGTCGGGCCGCAGGGCAAGGCATATGTGCCATATGTCTTCTCACTGTTCATGTTCATCATCGTGGCGAACATGCTAGGCATGATGCCGCTGGGGATCATTCCCGGCGTGCATGCCTTCACGGTGACGAGTCACCTGACCGTGACCGGTGTGCTGGCCATCATCAGTTTCTCGATCGTCCTGATCGTCGGTTTCTGGAAGCACGGCTTCCATTTCTTCTCGCTGTTCGTGCCGCACGGCACACCGGCGGTGATGGTGCCGCTGCTGTTCGTGATCGAACTGTTCTCGTTCATGATCCGCCCGTTCTCGCTGGCGCTGCGACTTTTTGTCGCAATGACGGCGGGGCACATTCTGATGAAGGTGCTTGCAGGTTTCGTCATCAATGGCCTGAATGCTGAGGCATTCTGGGTTGCCCCGGTCGTCGCGCTGCCCAGCTTCATCCTGATGATCGGTATCACCCTGCTCGAATTGCTGGTGTGTGCCATCCAGGCTTATGTTTTCGCCCTGCTCACGTCGCTGTACATCAACGACGCGGTCAATCTTCACTAGTTTCAACAAGTTATACGAAGGAGTTACAATAATGGACGCAGAAGCAGCAAAGCTCGTTGGTGCCGGTCTGGCCGCCATCGGTGTCGGCATGGCCGCCCTGGGTGTGGGTAATGTGTTCGGCTCGTTTCTGGAAAGCGCACTGCGTAACCCGGGTGCGGCCGACGGTCAGCAGGGTCGCCTGTTCATCGGCTTCGCGGCTGCCGAACTTCTTGGCCTGCTCGCGTTCGTCGTCGCGATGATCCTGATCTTCGTCGCTTAAGACGTAAATCATGCCTCAGATTGCCCAGATCGCGAGCACCTATGCGGGCCAGATTTTCTGGCTGCTGATCGTGTTCGGCCTTATCTACTTCGGGATCGGTCGCGCCATGCTGCCGAAGATCGAAGCGACGGTCGACATGCGCGAACGCAAGGTTGCCGACGATCTGGCGGCGGCGGAGGCAGCACGCATTGCTGCCGATGCCACCGAAGAGGCTTGGCGCACGAAAATGGCGAAAGCCAAGGCCGATGCCCAGGCAGAAACCGCTGCCGCCAAGACGAAAGCTGCACTCGCCGCTGAAAAGCGGGTCAAGGCAGCCGACGTAGCGGCAGCGGCGAAGATCGCCGAGGCCGAGGCGTCGATCCGGGCTTCGACGGCATCTGCCTTGACGAGCATCGAAGGGGCGGCGGCTGAAGCCGCCCAGGACATGGTGGCCAAGTTGTCGGGCGCCAAGGTAAGCGCAGATGCGGCCTCCGCCGCCGTCAAGCAGGCGATGGCCCATGGCTGAGAACACCACCATGCCGACCACGAGCGATACGACTGAGGTGGCAAAGGAGCTGCACACTACGGTCGTCGGCGATCAGGGCGAACATGCCACGCCGCATGCTGATCCTTCGGCGCTTGGTTTCGATGCGACAATGCTTGTGGCACTGGCCATGATTGTCGTTATCGCGCTGGCCGTCTGGAAGAAAGTGCCCGCCATGGTCGCGGGTATGCTCGACAAGCGGATTGGAGAGATCCGCAAGCAGCTTGACGAAGCGACACAACTGCGTGCCGAGGCAGAGGCGCTCCGTGCGGAGTATGAGGCCAAGGCTGCGGCAGCTGCGACCGATGCGGAAGCGATGCTAGCCCATGCGCACCTTGAGGCCGAAACCATTGTTGCAAAAGCAGAAGTTGACGCGACGACGCTGATCGCCCGTCGTCAGTCGATGGCCGAAGACAAGATCGCCGCTGCCGAGCGCGCTGCCATTGCCGAGGTTCGCACCAAGGCGGCATCGGCAGCCGCAGCCGCGGCGGCATCGCTGATTGCCGCGCATCATGACGCGGCGACCGACAAGGCCCTTGTTGACAGCGCCATCGCCCGGATGAACTAAGCCGTCGGACCTCTTCCGAAAGGCTGATTCGATGCGTGCTTTGATTGTTGTTGCTGCTGCCCTGACTCTCGCTTCGCCGCTCTCGGCCCAGAATGCGGCGCCAACGCCCGCTGCACCCGCGGCCTCCGCAAAATACACCGTCGACACGCCGATCGAGACGATCGCCGCAGACCCCGCCGGCAAGGCCGCGCTGGATGCTGCGATGCCGGGCATCACGACCCATGCCATGTATGAGCAATTCAAGGCCATGTCGCTCAAGCAGCTTCAGCCGATGTCGGGTGGCAAGATCACCGACGAAGGACTGGCCAAGACCAACGAGGCGCTGGCTGCCGTAAAGTAACGCCGCGCTGGTAGTATCTTGCGGGCGCGCGCTCTAGATCGCTGGAATGTCGCGCCCGCAATCCCCTGACCGTTTCAACGAAGACGCCGCCACCTACACCGTCAAGGGCAGTGACGCCCCCGACCTCGATGCCGGGGTCGCGGCGATCCGCAACGTCCTGAAGACGCTGCCGTCCAAGCCGGGCGTGTACCGGATGATCGATGCACGCGGTGACGTGCTCTACGTCGGCAAGGCGCGCGTTCTCAAGAACCGCGTCGCCAATTACGTCCAGGTCACCCGCCTGCCCAAGCGCCTGCAGCGCATGATCGCACAGACGCGCGGGATGACGATCGTTACGACGAACAACGAGGCAGAGGCCCTGTTGCTCGAGGGGCAGCTGATCAAGCGTTACCGCCCGGCCTACAACGTGTTGCTGCGCGACGACAAAAGCTTTCCCTTCATCCTGTTGCGCGCCGACCATGCCTTCCCGCGCATTTCGAAGCACCGCGGCGCCCGGCGCGCGAAGGGCAATTATTATGGCCCCTTTGCCAGCGCGGGCTCGGTCAACACGACGCTCAACGCCCTGCAGAAGCTGTTCCTGCTGCGCAGCTGCTCGGACGGGTTCTTCAGCCGCCGCGACCGGCCATGCCTGCTCTACCAGATCAAGCGCTGCTCCGCTCCCTGCGTCGGCCGGATCTCCGAGACCGACTATGCCGAACTGGTCAGCGATGCGAAGGACTTCCTCGCCGGTAAGAAAACCCAGGTGCAGGCCAAGCTCGGCGGCGCCATGCAGGAAGCCGCCGAAGCCATGGATTTCGAACGTGCGGCCCTGCTGCGCGACCGGTTGCGCGCGCTGACGTTTATTCAGGGGACGCAGGCAATCAACGCCGATGGCGTCGGCGATGCCGACATCTGGGCGCTCGCCTGCAAGCGCGGCGTTACGTGCGTGCAAGCCTTCTTCATACGCGGCGGGCAGAACTGGGGACACCGCGCATTCTTCCCCCAGCACACCGCCGACGTGCCCGAGGACGAGGCGCTGGCAAGCGTCATGCTGCAATTCTACGACGAAGTACCGCCGCCGCGCACCATTCTGACCGACCGCACCGTGTCGGAGGCCGAGCTGTTGGCCGAGGCGCTGGCCGAGCGGGCAGGGGGCAAGGTGACGATTACCCAGCCGCAGCGGGGAGACCGTGTCCGCCTGGTCGCCCAGGCCAAGCGCAATGCCGAGGAAGCGCTCGACCGTCGCGCCGCAGAATCGACGACCCAGGCGAAGCTGCTCAACGAGATCGCGGAGCTGTTCGATCTCGAAGGGCCGCCAAAGCGGATCGAGGTCTACGACAACAGCCACATCATGGGCACCAACTCGGTCGGGGCGATGATCGTGTCGGGGCCCGAGGGGTTCCAGAAGGGCCAGTATCGCAAGTTCAACATCAAGCGGCCGAAAACGATCGCAGGCGACGATTTCGGGATGATGCGCGAAGTCCTCGAACGCCGCTTCGCACGTGCCATGGAGGAAGACCCGGACCGCGAGAGCGGGACCTGGCCCGACCTGCTGCTGATCGACGGCGGCAAGGGGCAGGTGTCGGCCGTGAAGGGGGTGCTCGATGCGATGGGCGTGGAGGACGTCCCCATCGTCGGCGTCGCCAAGGGGCCGGACCGCAATGCGGGGCGTGAGGTCTTCCACCTGCCCGACGGGCGTGAGATCGCGCTGCCGATGAACGCGCCGGTGCTGTTTCATCTCCAGCGCCTGCGCGACGAGGCGCACCGATTTGCCATTGGCGCGCACCGTGCGAAGCGGGCGAAGGCGCTGGTGACGAGTACGCTGGACGACGTGCCGGGCATCGGTCCGGCCCGCAAGAAGGCCCTGCTGATGCACTTCGGCACGGCGCGTGCGGTGAAGAATGCCTCGTTGAACGATTTGCAGATGGCACCGGGAGTGAGCGCCGCTGTCGCGCAGCAGGTGTATGATTATTTCCACGCGACGGTCACATCCGAGTGACGGACACCGGCTATGACGCAATCGTCCTCGGCGCGGGCGGGGCGGGGCTCATGTGCGCCGCGACCGCCGGCCAGCGCGGGCGGCGGGTTCTCGTCATCGACCACGCCGAAGCGCCGGGTAAAAAGATCCTGATATCCGGCGGGGGACGGTGCAATTTCACCAATGTCCATACGGTGCCCGACCGGTTCCTGTCGGCCAACAAGCATTTCGCCAAATCGGCGCTGGGCAGGTATCGGCCGCAGGACTTCATCGACCTGGTCGACCGCCACGGCATCGCCTGGCACGAAAAGACATTGGGCCAGCTGTTCTGCGATGGCTCGGCGAAGCAGATCGTCGCGATGCTCATGGGCGAGTGCGCAGTTGGGAACGTCACCTTTGCCTTGGGGCAGGGGATCGCCGACCTTGCGCATGCCGATGGCCTGTTCAAGGTCCGCCATGGCGACCGGGTCTCGTCCGCGCCGTCGCTCGTCATTGCGACCGGTGGCCCCTCGATCCCGCAGATCGGCGCAAGTGGCTTCGCTTATGAAATCGCGCGCCGGTTCGGGCTCAAGGTCGTCGAACCGCGCCCTGCACTCGTGCCGCTGACACTCGGCGGTGAGGAGGTGCTGTTCCGCGAATTGTCGGGCGTCGCCACCGAAGTCGTCGCCCGCGCGGGCAAGGCCGCCTTCCGCGAAGCTGCGCTGTTCACCCATCGGGGGCTGTCGGGCCCCTCGATCCTGCAGGTCTCATCCTACTGGCGGCATGGCGAGCCGGTGACGATCGACTTCCTGCCCGGTGCCGCGCGCGGATGGCTGCCGGCGGCGAAGCGCGCATCGCCGCGTAGCTCGCTGAAGGCCTTGCTCGCGGCGTCGCTTCCGGCGCGCCTTGCAGAGACACTTGCCGACCGGGTCGGGCTGTCAGGCGAACTGAGTGGCCACAAGGACGCGGCGCTGAACCAGGCCGAGCAGCGGCTTTCGGCATGGACGTTTCATCCCAATGGTACCGAAGGCTTCGCGAAGGCCGAAGTCACTGTCGGCGGGATAAACACCGCCGAGATGTCGTCGCAAACCATGGAAGCGCGCACCATGCCCGGACTATATGCCATCGGTGAAGCGGTCGACGTGACGGGCTGGCTGGGGGGCTATAACTTCCAATGGGCATGGGCGAGCGGCTGGGCAGCCGGCCAGGCGCTTTAGGGGCGGACGCCCATACGGCGCAGCGCGCGCCACGCCAGCGCCTTGGCGCGGTTCTGGGCCGGGTAGCGCCCGGGTAACGGTGGCCTCAGGCCCAGTTTGCGCAGGACTGCGTTGAAGGCATGCGCATCGGCCACGGCATAGGTCCAGTCGGACCGCCACGTGACCGAGAAGCTGATCGACACGTCAGGTCCGTTCTTGACCCAATGCGGCGCCATCACAGGCACGAACATGCCGTCGCCGGGCTGGAGCGTGAAAGCCTGTCCGCGCGGCGCATAGTCCTCCCGCCAGGGCAGGTTGCGGTGCGCGAGCCCCTGATAGAATCGCTCATGGGAGTCCCCGGGTGCAATCTCCGCATCGGTTTGGGGGAAGACGGTCATCGTCTTCGATCCGCGCAACTGGATCAGGATGTTGTGCTCCGGGTCGAAATGCAGCGGTGTCACCGAATTCGGGCTCGAAAGGAAAATAAAGGCTTCGAGCTGATGCATGGCGCCCGTGCGTGGTGTGACCACGGGCAGCAACTCGTTGAGCGTCTCCCTCAGCAGTGCGCCATAGGCAGGGTCGCGCTCGACGAATTTCAGGACCATCCAGGACCCGTTGGTTTCGATTTCACGGATCGTGTCGCCGATCGAAAGTCCATTGCCGGGGATGGCCGCAGGATCGACACCCGTGGGCAGGTCGCCACGATTGTATTCGACCGTTGCCGGGTCGAGGCGGGCAGCCAGTTCTGCCAGCGACTCGAGGCCGAACATCGGGTGGTCGGCCAATGCATGGCGGACGACGCCCGGCATCTCCGGGTAGAGCGCGGCAAATCTATCGAGCTCGGGAAAGGCAGTCACAGGGCCCGCCTCGCCAGCGCGGATGCGCTTTCCAGCGTTCGGCAAGCCGCGAAGGTGGCGCGTCGACGCCTCCCCTTGAGCGGCACGCTGATCCGGACAAGCTCGCGCCGCTGGCCCCACAGGCTGTTGATCATCGGGTGATCCTCGACCGCGCAGCTGTCCATCCAGTCGATCCCCGGTGATTCGAGGATCTTCAGGTTTTCGAGCTGGATGAGAACGCCGGGAGAAAACCGCGCGAACTCTTCGTCGAATGCAATCTTGAAGCTGAAGCTGCCCGGCGGCGTCAGGAAATTGACGAGCATGGCGATTGGCCGACCAGCGACGTCGAGCTGGACCATTTCCAGACGTCCTGCGGCAAAAGCGCCGCGTAATGCGTCGCGCACAAAGGCTTCGGTCTCCCGGGTATTTGCCAAAGCCGCGCCTTCGCGGCCCTTCCACCCGCTCGCCTCCAGCGCCAGAAAGGCATCGATCCAGGGTTCCAGGCTGTCACGAGGGGAAAGACGCCGAAAGCCGACGGCGCCCGTCTCGGCAAGGCGGTGCTGCAGGCGCGCGAGTTCCTTGCGCTTTTTCTTGCGAACCGTGGTTTCGTAATAATCGGTTGGCGAAAATTCGGACTGGAGCATTGCCCGACTGGAACGATGGACTACTGCGGCCCCCCGACGCGCGCGCAACAGGGCCTGCGTTAGCGGACCCTGTCCATCCAGCGCAACCAGATGCAGGAAAGACGGTGACGCCGGGTCCGCATCGAGCAAGGCGAGCGCACGGTGCCAGAAATAGGCCTCGAAGCTTCGGCGAACGAGTGGCGCGCCGAAGAAGGAATTGTAATGCAACCAGTTTTCGACGTGCCGCACGCGCAGGCGGCCGTATTTCTGGGCAACGCAGATAGGCATCAGCCCGATGAGCTGTCCTTCGGCTCGCACGACCAGCATGCGCTTGTCTGCCGCGGAATCCAAGTTTCGTGTGCTCGCCTCCACGAACCAGCTTTCGGCAAACGCATTGGCTTCGCTCGGGCGCGAAGCAACTGCTTCCCAGCTTGGATCGGGATCGGCGACATAGGCGTGCAACGGAACGATTTCCGACCGCCGCCGGTCGGGCGCCTGCATGACCGGATGCCTGAGGGGCGCACTCATGCCGACTTATTTCCCACCGCGCGAAAAGTCGCAACAATCTGGTCGAGGCCGACCGGCCGGACGCCGCGCGCCGCAAAGCGATCGAAGACACCATCCCACCAGCGCCAGAACGTTGCGAGGTCGGCCGCATCGCGCACATAGGGCGTGTGGCCGGGCACAAGCGAGGGTGTGTGGAAGGACAGGCTGAACAGCCGGTGCCCTTCGCCGAGCAAGGCCTCGATGGCCTCAAGCGCATCGGCAAGGGGTACGCCTTCGGGCGTCAGCGGCACCCGCGCCAGCAGGCCGGTCCGCGCCAGCGTGCCGCGCAACGATTGGGCGCGGTATGCCGCTGGCCAGCGCCCCAGGGCGCCCGTGAAGGCCGTGCTCAGGGGCAGTTCGAACAGGTCGGGCGCGATCGCCCATGGCCAGAGCGGATGGCGCGTGAAGTCCGGCCCGCCTTGCCCCCGATAGTCGAAGCAGGACCGCACGGACACGTCCAGCGCATAGCCCAGTTCGTGCAACAGACCAGCGGTGTGCTCGCCGATGCCATATCGTCCTGCCCGGTACGCGCGCGGCCGGGCGCCCGTCACCGCCTCGATACGGTCCGTCAGCCGGCGCAGTTTTTCGCGCTGAAGTTCGCGCGGCAGGTTGCTGGTGTAGCTGTTGCGGCGGCTTACATCCTCGTCGAACGGCGGTGACACCCAGGGGTGGAGCTGGGTACCGATCGTGCACTGGCCGTCGGCAACGAGACCGCGCAGGATGGCGCCGCTTTCGGCATTGTCGACGACCGGCCAGTCCGCCATCCAGCAGGGCTCCAGACCGGCTGCCTGAAACCGCCGGTTGGCGTCGGGCAGCGCGCGGATTGTCTCCGTCGCGGTCGCTTCGCGCCTGAACGGTCCGCTCCAG
>JANMJZ010000156.1:0-35511 GCA_031371635.1 Sphingomonadales bacterium
GCAAGGGGGCCGAGACGGCGTATATCGTCTCGGCCCTTCGCGTTCCCGTCGCCGGAGGTCGTCCGGCGGCCCTCTTTGCTTTAGGTGGAGGAATCCGCTGTGTTTCCAAGAATTCGCGAGATCACGGATGCTTTCGGCGCGTGTCTGCGGGTCAGCGTCGATGCACACCCGACGGGTGCGCTGGTTGTCTTCGACCGACCCGATCGCATGCTCTATCCGACGGCCGTGCTCGACGGATATGGCGCCGAAGTGCTGTGCGGCTATATCATGGCAGCGCGCCTGGCGCTTCCCAACGACCTTCCCGAAGAAGTTGTCGATGGCCCGTTCGCATCGCGCTTCGGCCTTGAGCAAGGCGATCGCACGGCGCTGGTCGTCAAACAGTCGGGCGCACGGCATGACTTTGAGATCCCGGCACCTTTCTGGGACCGGCTGTACGCGGAACTGTGCGTCGTCATCGCGCACTCGCGCGAGATCGGACGCCGGTCCGCGACGCGGCTCCAGTGACGTAGCAATACCTAGGCATTTTTCCTGAGTAGTCGGCGCGCGCGGTCGCGCCCATCCGATAGGGGTCGGTGCCTATCACGGCGTCGGCTAGTCGCTTAACAGGCGGGGGGTCGCATGAAGTCCGAATATGTCGTCCTTGGGAAAGACCGAGCTGCATACGCAAGCTCGCAGCCCCAGCCCGAGTTCCGCGTCAGCCTGACGCTTTCCATTTCCGATACCCGCGCGCTGTGGACCGCGGCCGCCGCCCGCCTGCTTGCCGTCGCCGGCACCACCATGGACGAAGTGATCGAGGTCATCGGGCCGAGCGAGGATCCCTCGCCCCGCGATTGCCTGGCAGCACTGACCAAGCCCGATGTTCTGCCTGGCTGCGTGCTGGATGACTTCTGGATTGACGGCCTGCCGGAGAGCAGGACCCGTCACGAGCCGGCCCGTAGCGCGATGGAGCGCCGCCCCATGGCGACGGATCGTCCCCTGCGACCGATTTCGGTCCGCCCAGAAGTGGCGCCGGGATTGCGCATCGCCCTTCCCGATAAGGCGCCGAGCCAGCGACAAGTTAATTAACCCAACGAAGTCTCTTCGGGATCGCACTCACAAGAAACGAAAAAAACAGGCCGGAAACGGCCTGTTTTTTTGTCCCCTCAAGGGCCGCGTGAAAAGGTGGGAACCCGGAAGCAGTGGGGGCGGGGTGGGGGTGGGGGATGCTTCCGGGCTCCTCTTCCATTATAGGGAAGTATCACGCCCTGCATGCGTCGTTCAAAAAAAAGTTCTTATTTTCTAAGACTTAGGTCGCAGACGCAAGGCCGACGAGCACGTTGATCGGCAATTGGGCGCCGTTTACATCAAGCGAGATGCCGCCGTTTTGCGCGCTTATGCCCCCGACGGTCCCGACACTGCGAATGGTCACGGGCACGGTTGCGCCGGCAGCGTTCTGCGCGGTCATCGACAGCGTATAGGCGCCTGTTGGTGCCCGGCCGCCGCTTGCGAGCGTGCCGTCCCAGCTATAGCTGCCACGACGGCCGTCGAGCGTCACCGTGCGCGTGTCCACGAGGGTGCCTGCCGCGTTGGTAATCTCCATCTTGCCCGAAGTAACGACTGCGTTGGCCGAGTAGGTCCAGCTTGCCGGCTTCGTGCCGAGACCGGCCACGGCGGAGTTGAATTCGGCATCCTTGCCGATAAATCCGGACGCCTGCGCCATGGTCTGGTTCGTCAGGCTGGCAAGAATATCCTTCAGCGTCGAAGACTGCTGAACGGTCTGTTCGACCTGGGAGTATTGCACCAGCTGCTGCGTATACTGCGCGCTGTCCATGGGGCTCAGCGGATCCTGATTTTGCATCTGGGTGGTCAGAAGCTTCAGGAACATATTGAAATCGGCACCGATCGTGCCCTTTGCCGGTGCGCTGGCGCCCGCCAGCGACTGGAGGCCGGTGCTCGCCGATGGCGGAAGGCTTGCGGAGGGAGAGATCAGGGTCATGTGCGGTGGCTCCTATGCCATGAGGTTGTAGCGGCCGCGCGTCTGCACGGCGCGGAAGGCGGTCGGGTCGACGATCTCGGGTTCGGGATCGTTGCCGTGGCTGTGCCTCGGCGCGGCATTTTGCCACGGCGTGCGCGACTGTCCGCCGGTCCCTCGATCACCACCGTCGAAGCGCAAACTGTTCGTATCGCTGCGAAACCCAGCGTCGTTTAGGGCGCGTGACAGATCGGCGCTGTCCCGGCGCAACATGTCGAGCGCAGCGGGCCTGTCGGCTGCGAAAACCGTGCTCAGGCCGCCACGGTCGTCGAAGGACATGCGCACTTCGATCCGGCCGAACTCGGCGGGGGTCAGTCGGACGACGAGCTGGTCGCCGCCAATGGAGATGCGGCGGGCGATTTCCACGCCCAGATCATGGCCGAGGCGGCCGGGTTGTGCCGCGACGACCGGCTGCGATGCCGGTGGCGGCTTAGCCTCGGCTGCATGGGCCGTCGCGCGTACGGATTCTGCACCGATCATGCTCGGTGCGACGGCTGACGCTTCGCCCTTGCCGCTTGCCGGTGTCGGAAGGGCAAAGCCGGCCCCGTCTCCGTCAAGGCTCGCCCTAGTACCCGGAGTGGGGCCGGGCTCGGTCCCCTGCGCCGGATGTCCGGCTGGTCCGGTGACGGCGCCCTGTCCTGTTGCGGGGTCCTGTTCGACGTCTTCCCCGGCGCGCGCGGCAGGCCTGTGTACAGGGTGGACCGGCACGGCAATCACAGGGAGTGGGACCGAAGCCACCGCCTGGTCCATGGCCGCAGGTTCGTCGTCCTTTTCGGCCTTGCCCGCGTCAGTCTTGCGTTCCGCAGGTTGCGCGTTGCGTGCCGGTCCGGAACGGTCGAATGGGCGCGACAGTACGACCAGACAGACTGCAGCGGACGGCGGCGGACTTGCTTCGTCTTCGCTGACCTTGTTTTCCGGTTTTGGCGCGTTCGGCAAAGCTGCCTGCCCAGCGGACTGGCTTTGCCCCTCGTGTACCAAGGGCTGATCTTGTACCGGCGGCGCTTCACCGGTGCCCGGCGCAAGCACGGGCGCAGGTCCCTTCATCTGCGGCCGCGTAGGGGCAGGTCCTGCAGAGGCCGGCGGTATTTCTGGGGGCACGGCCAGCCCCTCGTCCGGGCCGGCAATCAGAATGTCCGGGCCGAAGACCGGGGACGAGAGCGGCGCTCTCCCGCCTGCAACCGGCGACGGCGCGTCATTTTGCGTCGCTGCACCTCGGCTGTCCGCAAGTGTCGTATCGACCGCCGTGGCAAAGCCCGCGCCGCTCTGGCTTCCGGGGACAGGGTCGGGTCGCGAAGTTGCAGGCAGAGGTGCCGGTTGGGGCCTTACAGCGAGTTCCATGCAATGCCTCTCATTCGGCCACGCAGGCCCTTGTTTCTCTTATAGACGGCTGCCGTCGCAGAGCGCCGATTCAGCCGATCGTGCCCAGCGCACGCACCCGTGCCCGGGCGTGAATTTCATTCTGCGACAACACCACCGTCGCGGGCCGGACCCGCTCGATGATCGAGCGGACGAAGGGCCGGATCGAAGGATTGGTCAGCATGCACGGGATGTCGCCGTTCGCCGCCAGCCGGTCGTATGTCTCGCGCACCGACGCGATAAAGGCCTGAAGGCTGGACGGCGCCATCGCCAGATGGCGGTCGTCGCCCTGTCCGACGATGCTTTCGGCGAATTCATTGTCCCAGTGCGCCGAAAGGGTCAGGATCGGTATAGTGCCTTCCCGCATCTGCTGGGCCGAGATCTGGCGGGCAAGCCGGCTGCGGACGTGCTCGGTCATCAGCGTCAGGTTCTGGTGCAACGGTGCAGCTTCGGCGATGCCCTCCATGATCGTGGGGATGTCGCGGATCGAAATGCCTTCGGACAGCAAATTCTGCAGGATGCGTTGCACGCCGGAAATCGAAATCTTCGACGGCACGATTTCGGAGACCAGCTTTTCGGAATCCTTGTGGATTTCGGTGATCAGTTTGTGCGTTTCGGTAAAGGACAGCAGGTCGGCGATGTTGTCCTTGACCAGTTCGGTGAGGTGGGTGGTGATAATCGTCCCGCAATCGACGACGGTCAGGCCGTGGACCCCGGCTTCGTCGCGCAGCGCCCGGTCGATCCAGAGCGCGGGCAGATTGAACACCGGTTCGCGTGTTTCCTCGCCGGATATACCCAGATTTCCGCCATCGGCGTTGATGACGAGCAGCTTGTCGAGCCGTATCTCGCCGCGGGCGGCCTCCGTCTCCTTTATGTAGACCACGTACTCGTTTGCCTGCAGCGCCATGTTGTCGATGATGCGCACCGACGGCAGCACGAATCCAAAATCGAGAGCCATCTGGCGGCGCAAGGCCCGGACCTGATCGTCGAGGCGCGGCTCGGCGGTGGAATCGTTGATCAGTGGCAGCAGGGCATAGCCAATCTCCAGCCTGACGGAATCGATTGCCAGGGTTCGCGAAACCGGTTCGTCCGCCTGCTGGGCGGCAGCGCCGGCCGTAGCCTCGACAAGACGTTCGGCCGCGACCTCGGCTTCGGCGCGTTTCGTCATCTTCCAGGCGAGCCAGCCCGCTAGACCGGCGAAGGCAGCGAAAGGAACGAACGGCAGCCCGGGCATAATGGCGAGAGCGCCCATCAGCGCGGCGACCATGCCGAACGCCTTGGGATAGCGGCCGAGCTGTACGCCGAGCGCCGCGCCGGTCTTGCCGCTGACGCCGCCCTTCGACACGAGAAGGCCCGCGGCTGTCGACACGATGAGCGCAGGAATCTGGCTGACCAGTCCGTCGCCGACTGTCAGGATAGTATAGCTGTGGAACGCCTGATCGATCGGTACGCCGTGAATTGCGACGCCGATGATGAGGCCGACGATGATGTTGATCGCGGTGATCATCAGGCCGGCGACTGCGTCGCCCTTCACGAACTTCGAGGCGCCGTCCATGGCGCCGTAAAAGCCGCTTTCGGCTTCGATCTCGCTGCGGCGCTCGCGCGCTTGCTGTTCGGTGATCATGCCTGCCGACAGGTCGGCGTCGATGGCCATCTGCTTGCCGGGCATGGCGTCGAGGCTGAATCGGGCCGCGACTTCGGCGATGCGGCCCGAACCCTTGGTGATCACCACGAAATTAATGACGACAAGGATGGCGAAGATGGTGAGCCCGATGACCGGCTCGCCGCCCATCAGGAATTCGCCGAACGCACCGATCACGCCACCGGCTGCCTGGCTGCCTTCGTGTCCGTGCGACAGGATCAGCCGGGTCGAGGCGAGGTTCAGGCCTAGTCGCAGCATCGTCGCGATCAGCAGGATGGTCGGGAAGGCCGAGAGTTCGAGCGGCTTTTCGATGAACAGCGCTGTCATCAGGATCATCACCGACAGGGTGATCGACAGCGCCAGCCCCATGTCGAGCATCCACGCCGGCAAGGGCAGGATGAGCATGGCGATAATGGCAACGACAGAACCCGCCAGCGCGATGTCCGGGGTGAGCCCGAAGCGCCGGGTCAGGTCGTTCAGCAAGGATTTCATCTGCCGGCTCTCAATGCGCCGGCTGGACAGGAATGCCTGCCTCTATGAACGTCCTCAGCTTGTTGCGCATCGTGCGCACCGAGATGCCGAGGATCGTCGACGCCGTCGTACGATTGCCGCCGCAATGCTCGAGCGTGTGGAGGATAAGGTCGCGCTCGACGTCGTCGACAGTGCGGCCGACGAACGACCCGGTCGGATCGCGGCTGGCAATAGGCTTGGACGCACCGAGTGGCTTGCCGTCGGCCGCGACGATCGCGCTGCCTGGAATCTTGTCACCCTGTGCCAGCAGGACGGCGCGATGGATCACGCTTTCGAGCTCGCGGACATTGCCCGGCCAGTCATAGCGCGTGAGCGACTGAACGGCGTCGGCGGCAAACGCACGTGCGGCAAGGCCATTGGCCGTGGCGAAACGGGCGCCGAAATATTGGGCGACGGCCATGATATCACCGGTCCGGGCGCGCAGCGGCGGCACTGCAACGCGAACGAGGGACAGGCGAGTCAGCAGGCTGCCGAGGAATTTCCCCTCGGCGACGAGCGCGTCGAGATCGGCAGACGTGCCTGCGATAATCCGCGCATGCGACAGCGGGGCGCCGCTATCCGGCGACCGCACCTGCTGCACCTGCAGCATGGTCAGCAGGCGCGCCTGGGTGGCGAGTGACAGCGACCCGATCTCGCGCAGGTAGATGGTTCCGTCGTGCGCATCCTCGAGCCCGCCACGGCGGGCTGCTACCGCTCCGGGGAAATCGCCGACCCCGTGGCCGAACAATTCGGAATCGATGATGTTGCTGCTGGTGCTGGCGCAATCGACCGTCAGGAAGCGTCCGGTCCTGGCCGATGCCGTGTGCACGGTACGTGCGAAGAGTTCCCGGCCGCTTCCCTGTTCGCCAGCGATGACGATAGGGGCGCCCGACCGCGCCATTGCGAGGCCGAGCGTCAGCGCGCGGCGCAGTTCCGGGTCGTCGCCGACCAGCCGGGCGTCGTGCTGCGCGACCGACAGGATGGCCGCCGCGATAAGATCTGCCTGCGGGGGCAAGGGGACATAGTCGCGCGCGCCGCCACGAATGGCGGCAACGGCGCGGTCGGCAGAAGCATCGATGCCGCAGGCGATGACGGGCACGGCGATATGTTCGGCGCGAAGTTGCGCAATGAAGCGCGCAACGTCTTCGGCGACGTCGATCATGACGAGGTCGCTGCCCGTGTCGCGTAGCTGACGGAGCGCCATGCCGGCGTCGTCGGCCATGGCGACATTGGCCCCGGTCTGCCGGGCCATGGCGGCGGCAGTGCGAAATTCGCTGCCGGGCGCGCCGACCAGCATCATGTGGATCGAACCGGTAGCAAGCATTGCGCTCAATGCTCCTGGCGCACGATTTCGGTCAGCGTCACGCCAAGCGAGTTTTCGATCATCACGACCTCGCCGCGGGCAATGAGGCGGTTGTTGACGAAGATGTCGACAGGTTCGCCGACGCGCCGGTCGAGCTCTACAACGGCACCGGCCTTGAGCTG
The DNA here is from genome assembly GCA_031371635.1 of Sphingomonadales bacterium. Lineage (GTDB taxonomy): Bacteria > Pseudomonadota > Alphaproteobacteria > Sphingomonadales > Sphingomonadaceae > Sphingomonas_O. The sequence continues at coordinate 7,005 of JANMJZ010000156.1, forward strand.
CATCAGCGCGCCGATGGCGATACGCGATCGGCCGAGCACCGCCTGAACCTTGACCGGCACATCATAGACGGCCTCCAGACGCTCAGCGGCCGCCTCGGGCGTCTCGCCAACGGGGTCGGGCCCTCCGAAATCCTCGAGCGGTGGTGGATTGCCTAGCAGGTCTCCTGCCAGCATCACCTCTTGCGCTTCGCTATCCATGTTCTGGGAAGTCTCCATCATGCATTCATCCACTGGCGGATCACCGACGCCGCCTCGGCGGGGCTTTCACTGACCGACGTGCCGATCTTCTTCAGCGACGACAGCTTGATGCGACCGTCGACCTGGGCGAGGGCGATTTCCTGGTCGAGCAGTCCTGTGTCCTCGCCGGCCTCGCGCATCGATTCGATCTGTTGCAGTGCCGCGGGATCGCCGCTGGCGATGCGGGTCGCGAGAGCCTGTGCGTCGGAAGTCTGGTTCGCGAGTAGGCGCTCATCGTCTGCACGCTGGCCGGGCTTGGGCCGCAGCATGCGCATCGCAATCAGCCCTGCTCCGGCAATCACCAGCAATTTCAGCAGGCTGAAAATCTGGTCGGCAGAGACCCAAGAGACGTAGGACATGAGCCCGCCCCCGCCGTCCGCCATCGCGTCGGCTGCGGCAAAAGCCATGTTCTCGACGACGACGCTGTCGCCCCGCGCCTGATCGAAGCCGACCGCATTCTGGACGAGACGCGTCAGCCGCGCGATTTCGGGGGCAGGCAGGCCTTTCTTGCCGCCGTCGACCATCACGGCGACGGTCAGGCGCGTGAGCTTGCCCGGCGAGCGCACCGTGATCGTGTGCGTCTGGCTGTTTTCGTAAGTCGTATCTTCGGAGGTTTCGTTGCGTGCGGACTTCCGGGTGTCGCCGCCACCGGCGCCAGCGCCCGCGGCACCCTGGTTTTCGGGCAGCTGCGTGCCCACCGACACGCCAGCCGGGGCAGGGCCGTTCTCGTTGCTCTGGTCACCGCTTTCGACGGTGACCTGATGGCCGATCACCTGCTTGTCGGGATCGAAAACGTTGGTTTCCTCGCGGGTCTGGTCGCGTGCGACCTGTGCCGACACTTCGGCCCGGACCTTGCCGATGCCGACGATCGGTTCGAGCATCCCCTCGATCTGCGAGCGGACGCGGTTCTCGATACCGGTCTGGCGCTCGTCGGCTGCAGAGGCGCCGGCGTCGTCGGCGTCGCCCGCCCGCGCCAGCAACGCGCCGGTCTGGTCGACGATCGACACCTGTTCGGCAGACAGCTCGGGCACCGAGGAAGACACCAGATAACGGATCGCCTGTACGGCACTGGCTGGCAGCCGTCCGCGTGTATTGAGCGATACCGCAGCTGTCGCCTTGCGCGTTTCGGCGGCGAACATGGCCCGTTCGGGCATGACGATATGCACCCGTGCCTTGGCCACATTGTCGAGGCTCTGAAGCGATTTTTCGAGTTCGCCTTCGATGGCGCGGGTCTCGTTCATGCGCGCACGCGACGACGACACGCCGAACGGCTGTTCGGCGTCGAGAACTTCGTAACCGACCTTGCCGCTCAGCTTGTCGGCCGCCATCGACATGCGTAGCTCGGGCAGCTTGTCCTTTGGTGCCATGATCGACGTGCCGTCGGCGGAAAGCTGGAACGGAACGTTCTGCGCCGTCAGCTTGGCCGTGATCGCCTGCGCGGTCGAGGCGTCGAGATCGGTGTAGAGAAAGCCCATTTCGCTCGAGCCGCCGCGCATGGCGACGGCAGCGAGGACGCCGAGAAGGGCAAGGGCGACACCGCCCATGATGAAGAGCCGCCGTGACCCCATCTGCGCAAAGAATTTCTGCAATCCGTCCAAGACCGGCTCCGCCACTGACACCGGGCCGCAAAGCCCTTGAGGTCATTATAGGAGGAAGCAGTGGGAAAAATTTGCCGGGTAGGAAATTCTTGCCGTCAGGCCGGTGTAGCCGACCCGTTCGGTTCCGTGGGCACGTCGAGGCCAAGCTCACTCAGGATCGCCGCACGACGCGCCTCGGCGTTAAGGGCGAGGCCGCCTTGCTCCCAGGAAATCAGCGCATCGCCGACTGCTTGCGCCGGATCGCCGATGGCCAGCAGCGACAAACGGCGACGCTCGCGGCTCTGTCGACCGGCGATAAGCGCCTCCGTTGCCTCGAGCAGCGACGGATGAACCCGGATCTGCAATTCCTGCCCGCGCGAGACCTGCGTCAGCACCCGGCCGATCGCTTCGTCGATCGCGGCGGTCGGATCGCTTTGCAGCGCCCGGGCAGCCAGCCCCTCTGCAGCGGCCATCGCCACTTCGGCGGCAGCGCGCGACGTGCGCTGCTCGACCGCCTCGAATTCGTTTTCTACGGCTTCAATCGAGCTATGCAACGCATCCGTCGCGGCCAGCATTGCCGCGCTCACTTCGCTGCGGGCGTGGGCAAGGCCCGCTTCGAAACCTTCGGCGCGGGCAACGGCGACGTTCGTATCGAGCATCGATCGCAACAGGTCGATCTCTGCGGTCAGCGACATGATGCGTTCGCTGTCATTCTGCCCGGGCGCGCTATGCGCGTTGCTGGTCGCCGAAAAGACGCGATCGAAAGCAAATGGTTTGATGTGGAATGACTGGTCCAAATCCCGTCCTCGTCTCGCTCGCGCTGGCTACAGGATCATCGCGTCGTCGTTTTTCGGATCGACGAGCATGATTTCACCGCTGTCGGCGAGTTGCTTGGCAAGCCGGACGAGGGCGCTTTGCGCTTCTTCGCATTCACGTGCGCGCACCGGACCCATTGCCGCCATGTCTTCTTTCAAAAGTTTCGACGCGCGCTCGGTCATCGCACCGAAGAACAGGTCGCGCATCGGCGCCGGAGCGCCCTTCAGGGCCAACGCCATTTCGCGTTTGTCGGCATTGCGGACGATCGTGGCAACGGCCGGTTGCATCAGATTGCCGAGGTCCTCGAAGGTGAACATCAGCGCGCGGATCCGTTCGGCCGCGTCGGGCGCCTTCTCGTCGAGCGCCGACAGCATGGCTTCCTCGGTAGCGCGGTCGAGCGCGTTGAACACTTCGGCCATTGTTTCATGCGGGTCGCGCCGTTGCGAGCGCGACAGGTTGCTCATGAACTCGTTCTTCAGCGTGTGTTCGACCTCGACCAGGACTTTTTTCTGGACAGTGTCCATGCGGAGCATGCGCATGATGACATCGACCGACAAGTCACGAGGCAGCTCTGCCAAGACGCGCGCGCCATGGTCGGGCTTGAGCTTGCTCAGGATCACGGCAACGGTCTGCGGATATTCGTTCTTCAGATAGGTCGCGAGGACGTTCTCGCTGACGTTGGACAATTTGTCCCACATCGTACGGCCAGAAGGGCCACGGATATCCTCCATGATTTCCTTGACCCGGTCGTCGGGCAAAATTCCGTCGAGCAGCCGCTCGGTCGTTTCGAACGACCCGTGCAGCGATGCCATGCTCGAAATCTCGCCCGAGAACTGAACGAGCAGGTGTTCGACGACGACCGAAGGCACGCGACCGAGCTGCGCAATGGCAGCAGACAGCTCGCGGACTTCGTCGTTGGACAGCATTTCCCAGATGGGCGCGCCGTGTTCCTTGCCCAGCGCGAGCATCAACGCAGCGGCCTTTTCGTGGCCCGAAAATTTCTTCAGTTCGGCGGGCGGAGGACTCAGCGCCAACATACGAATTCGGCTCCCTGACATATATTGAAGGTTAACGCGGCATCACGGCGGTTCATGCGTCTATTATAGGAAGGAGGAGACGCGCGGAGCTCAAGCGGTGATCTTATGACGGTAAATCTTTCAAACGGCCTGGCCGCCCTGTCGATGCTGTCGAACACGAACAGCTATGCCGATTTTTCGGGCCCCACGGCGCCGGAATCGCTTGCCGTGCGCAAGGCGAAGGCACAGTTCACGCTGGCGCCCACGACGCCGCCGTGGAAGCAACCAGCGGTCAAGACACCTGAGGCGTCGCGCATCGCAGCGATCAAGCAGCTCAACAGCATCATCGACAGTACCGCGACGTCTCCGACGGCGGGATCCCGCGACGTCCAGACCGCTTTCACGGCCTACAAGGCGCTGGACAAGCTGACGCTGCTGGCAACGGCTGCGTCGCGTACGACGGTTCCGGACAGCGAACGAGTCAGCCTGCAGGCGACGTTTGCGAAGGGGCTGTCCGACTTGCAGCAATTTCTGGGCAAGGCAGGCTCCGACAAGGTGGAATTGTCGTTCGGGCTTCCCACACGACGGGCCGAAACGGTGCCGGTCACACCGTCCGATCCGCTCAAATTCACGGGCAAGGGTATTCTCGACGCGCGCGATGCACCGCTGCCGCTCGACGGCACAGAGGTTTTTAAGATCTCGCTCGAGAAGCCCGGTGCGAGCGACACGCTGACCATCGACATGTCGATGGTCGTGCTGCCGGCAACGCTCGATCGGCTCTCGACCGCGATCAACGACGCGATCACCGCAATCAAGATGCGCAATCCGGACGGCTCGGTCGTTCTCGACGATAACGGCAACCCGACACCGCGCTGGCTGGTCAATTTTCAGCCTGACAAATCCACTGGAAAATGGGGATTGTCGCTAAAGGCACCCAATGGTGCCGAGCGGGTATCCATCGACCAGATCGGCGCGCCTGATGCGCTTGTGGTCGCTACCGGACAGACCGCTACCGGCGCCGCGCCGGTCACCCAGATCATGCGCATCAACGACGCAGCAGGCGATCCGACGCGTACCTCGCTCGGCACGATTGCCGGTATCGACAAGGCGGCGACGGAACGGGCTAAGCTCATTGCGACAAAGCCCGCGACCGTTCGCGGGACGACGCCACCGCCGCCCCCGGGACCAGTCCAGGCCGCAACGACGACGCAGGCGATTACCACCGATTCCGCAGGGTATAGCTACCTCGTCGGCACGACTGCAGGCGATCTGCAGTCGAACCGGTCGGGCGGGTCGGACGACTTGTTTCTGACCAAGGTCGACAGCGAAGGCGCCGTCGTCTGGCAGCGCAGCCTTGGCGCTTCTGCCGGGGCGAAGGGCGCCGCCGTCGCCGTCGCGGCCAATGGAGATGTCACGGTTGCCGGAACCGTCAGCGGCAGCTTCGATGGAACCGGGTCCGATGGCGATATGATCGTCGCGCGATATTCGGCCACAGGCGACGAACGCTTTGCGACGGTCATTCCTTCTAAAGGTCCGGATACCGCAAATGCACTTGCGCTCGGTGCGGACGGCACGATCTTCGTGGGGGGCAAGAGTCCGACAGGTGGCGGCGATGCATTTCTAGCGCGCCTGGATTCGAGCGGCAAACTACAGGAACGCCGCACGATCGACGGCGGCGGCAGCGACTCCGTCACGGCGCTCGCGGTTGGCGCCGACGGTAATCTGCTGGCGCTGACGAACAGCAACGGGAATGCGCAGCTGCGCCGGCTGAGCGCGACCGGCCTCGGTACCGAGCTGGGCAGCCTTGCGCTCGGCAAGGCCGATGCGCGCGCGCTCGCCGTCGCGGCCGATGGCAGCATTGCCGTCGCCGGTGCGACCAGCACGGCGCTCGACGGCGCGCAGGTCAACGCCATGGGTAGCGGTCGCGATGGCTTCGTGACGCGGATAGACAGTGCGCTGACCGGCGCCGCGACGTCGTACATCGCGACGTCGGCTGACGATCAGGTCGACAGCGTGACATTCATGAACGGCGCGATCTACGCCGGCGGCCGAACCGCCGGTGCGCTCGAAGGCAATCGCAATGGCACGGTCGACGGCTTTGTCGCCCGGATCGACGCTGCCAGCGGTGGCATTCAGGAAGTGACGCAATTCGGCCAGCAGGCATTGACGGCCCAACCCGTGCGGGTGGCGGCAAGTGCCGGGGGCGATACGGTCATCGGTGCGCTGGGTCTCCACCGCGGCGCGCTCAATCCCGAGTCATCTGTGAAGCTCGTCGCGCAAACGAGCTTGCGCCCGGGCGACGAATTTTCGCTGCGCGTTCAAGGCGGTACCGTTCAAAAGGTCGTCATTGGCGCCGACGATACTCTGACCACTCTGGCAGATCGCATCCGGCGGCTCACCGGGTCGAAGGCGGTCGTGGCAACGGCCACTGTGTCCGGGTCGACGGTGCTGCGCATCGACGCCAAGGCAGGATCGTCGGTCGAACTGATGGCAGGTCCGGACGGCAAGGACGCGCTCGCCAAATTGGGTCTCGATCCCGTGCGGCTGTCGGTGCCCGCGCTCACGGTCGGCAAGGCGCCGACGGTCCGTCCAGGAGGCAATTTCGGCCTCGCCCTGACCGAGGCACTGAATGTTTCGACGGCCAAGGACGCGGCTGCCACGCTTACGGTGCTTAAAAGTGCCATCTCGACGACGCAAACCGCTTATCGCTCGCTGTATTGGGACGCGGGCAAGGCCAATCTGGTCAACGGAGCATCGGGGGCAACCCCGGCGATGACACCCGCCCAGCAGGCTCAGCTTGCCAGCTACAAGTCCGCGCTGGCCCGACTGACCCCGACGCCGGACACGAACACCAGCACCAGCCTCTTTTTCGGCGGAGCCTAGACATGCCCCTTTCGACACCCCCTCTGCTCGCCGGCATCGGCGATGCGATGCGTCACCTGTCAGAGCGCCAGCGCGTCATCGCGCAGAATATCGCCAACAGCGAAACGCCGGCGTTCAAGGCGCGCGACGTTCAGGCGCCGAATTTCTCGAGCCTGCTCGCGGGTCAGGAAGCAGGCAAGCCGTCGGTCGCAAGGCCGCGCGTGACACTGACGAACGGCATGTCCGCGCTGGGCGCACGGCCGATGATGGCGGGCAACATCGTGCTCGATGGGGATGTTTCGGAAACCAAGCCCGACGGCAACAACGTGGTTCTGGAAGACCAGTTGCTGAAGATGGGGCAGGTCCAGGCCGATTTCGCGACCATGACCAGCATTTACCGCAAGCAGATCGGCCTGCTCAAATCCGCGATCGGTCGCGGCCAGTAAATCCGGTCAGAGGCTGGCGTTGACCGAGATGGGCGCCGCCGCATGGCTCCGTGCGACGCGGCCCCTGGCGCCGTAGGTGGCGCTGCGGCTGCCGGTCAGGCGGCGCGCTTCGGCCGCGACGGCGCCCATCATCTCGGTGGAAAGATCGATCTGCCGTTCGAGCACTCGGGCATTTTCTGCGGCTGCAATGTTCAGGTCGCGGACTGCGCCCGTCAGCTTCTCACGTGCGTCGTCGCTCAGCGTCGCCAGCCAGTCGTCCCCGGTTCGGGCGCGCTTTGCGGCTTCGGTTTCCAGATCGGCGACGAGTTTGATCTTGGCAGCGGCCATTTCGGTGAAATCGCGGTCCCGTCCCGGGGATTGAAGACGCCGGGTCTCTTCGACCATGATGGCCGTCAGCGACACAATGGTATCGAGATAGTCATTCGGCATTGCCGGATCCTCCCTGCATCTTGATCATCTGGGCAAGCACTGCCGGTGCGAGTCCGACGCCGCCGGTGCGCGCCATTTCAGTGCCGAGCTTTTCGGCAAGGACGCCGCGAAACATTTCCTCGCCGTGGCCTCCGGAGAACTCGTCCCCGGTCTCGACACTCTGCATCATCAGCTGCGTCATCTGGCCGAGGAACACGGCTTCGAACTTTTGCGCGGTCTGCTTGGCCTCAGCCGCCTTTTGCGCTTCCGACGGCGGGGTAAAGTTACTTGCGGCGGCGGCTGGCGCGTTTGCTGCAGCCACGGGCGCAGCAGCCCTCGCAGGGGGCACGCGGAGCGAAGCCGTGCTCGAAGAGATCGGCGGAATGGCCATTACTGGACCGCGATCTCGGCCTGAAGGGCGCCGGCGCTCTTGATCGCCTGCAGGATCGTGATCAGGTCGCGCGGGCTGACACCCAGCCGGTTCAGGCCGCTGACCAGCGACTTCAGCGAGGTGCCGCCGGTGAGCATGGCAAGCGATTTGCCCTTGCCTTCGTCGACCGACAGCTGCGTGCGCGGCAAGACGACCGTGGACCCGCCCGACAAGGGGGCAGGCTGCGACGCGACGGGCGTTTCGGAGATGCTGATCGTCAGGCCGCCTTGCGCGATGGCGACCGGGCTGACGGTGACATCGGTGCCCATTACCACCGTGCCCGATGCCTCGTTGATCACGATGCGCGCGGGCTGGTCGACGGCGACCTCGAGGTTTTCGATGGCAGAGATCAGCGCGATCAGCGAACCGTTGGCGCCCGGTGCCATCGCCAGCTGGACGGTGGCGGGATCGAGCACTTCGGCGCTGCCGCGGAACCGGCCGTTGATAACTTCCGCTATTCGCTGGGCAGTGGTGAAGTCGGGGTTCTTGAGCGCCAGCTTCAGCGTGGTCGCCGACTTGAAAGCGAAATTCACTTCGCGCTCGACGATCGCACCGCCAGCGATGCGCGCCGACGTCGACACGCCGCGCGTGATACTGCCGCCAGCGCCCTGCGCCTTGAACCCGGAGACGGCGACCGGGCCCTGCGCCACGGCATAAATCTCTCCGTCGAGCGCGCGCAGCGACGAGACCAGAAGGGTACCCCCCTGCAGGCTGCTTGCATCGCCGAGCGAGGAGATCTGCACATCGATCTGTGATCCGGAGCGGGCGAAAGCCGGCATCGTCGCCGAGATGGACACCGCCGCGACGTTTTGCGTCTGCATCTGGGTGCCGCGAATATTCACGCCCATCCGCTCCAGCATCGCCTGCATCGATTCCTCGGTGAAGGGCGAGTTACGCATGCGGTCGCCCGTCCCGGCGAGGCCGACGACCAGGCCATAGCCGACCAGCTGGTTGGGACGGACGTTTTCGATGTCGACGATGTCCTTGATCCGCGGTCCGGCATAGGCGGCGGCGGGTGCCAGCAGGGCGGCAACCGGGATCAGGTGCGTCAGGAAACGACGGGCAGAACGCATAAACACCCCGAATTATGGAAATGGGTCGAATAGTTTCTTATAGGATAGATAAGGGCCCGATTGCCCTGGATCGGAGGTTTCTTTGCGGATCATGCCCAACCCGGCGCTCCTTCAGAGCCTCCTTGTCACCGCGCTGCCGAAAGTCGCTGAAATTGCTGCGAAAGAGCAGACGCCGATGCAGGCGCCGGCGGCTCCCGTACCGCACGCAGCACAGCCGGTCAGTGTCGAGATGCTGGTCACGCTGGCAACGGCCGAACCAGCCATCGAACGTCGCCGCCGGGCTGCGGCAGAGGCAGATCGGGGCCTGCGCGCACTCGAACGGCTCGACATGGCACTTGCCGCAGGCTTGCCTGCCGTTGGGCCGCTTCAGGAGGTTGCCGCCTGGTCTGCCGCCCAGCATGCGGCGCAGGATCCGGAACTCGCCGCCATCTACAGCGAGATCGAAATGCGGGTGCGCATCGAACTGGCGAAGCACGACATTACTGCCTGAATTTGCGCTCGCCTGCAGGGCATGTCAGGCGCACTCAGAGCTTACGTTTTGCCAGGCGCATGACATAGCCGATGATTTCGGCGACCGCCTTGAAATGTTCGGTCGGGATCGGCTGGTCGAGCTTCGCGCTGGCATAGAGCGCTCGAGCCAGCGGCGGGCTTTCGACGATGGGCACGCCGGCCTCGCGCGCTACTTCACGGATGCGCAGCGCGATCTCGTCCATGCCCTTCGCGACGACCACGGGCGCTGCCATGCTGCCATGCTCGTACTTCAGCGCCACGGCATAGTGGGTCGGGTTGGTCACGATGACGCTCGCGGTCGGCACCGCCGACATCATGCGCTGCCTGGCGCGCTGGATACCGATCGACCGGATCTTCGCCTTGATCTTGGGGTCGCCCTCGCTCTGCCGGTGCTCGTCCTTCACCTCCTGTAGCGACATCCTCATGCGCTTGATGAAGGCCCGCCGTTGGTAGACGAAATCGAATAGCGCGATGGCGCCGACAAGTGTCGCGATCGCCTGGATCATGGCCACGACGATCTCGCCCGAGGCAGCGGCGACCGCGCGGGGTTCTGCCCCGATTGTCTGGCCGAGGCCCACGAGCCGCGGCCGAACGACCAGAACGGCGATCGTTATCACGACGATAAGCTTGGCCAGTGTTTTCAGGAACTCGACCAGCGCCCGCTTACCAAATATCCTGCCGAAACCGGCCACTGGCGACAGTTTCGAAAATTGCGGTGCAACGCGCGACCAGGACAGCGTCGGCCGCCCCTGGACGAACATGATGAGCATCGCAAAGCCGAACAACAGGCCAAGTATCGGGGCCGTCGTTTGCAGGACGGCGGTAGAGACACCGGTCGCCAGCGCCTGTGCCCCATCGGGCTCCAGCACGTAATCGTCGGCACGGCCCCATAGCGACACCAGCATTGGTCCCAGTTGCGCCAGCGTCCAGCTGCCCATGCCACCGGAAACGATGATCGTCGCGATGAACATCACGGCGTGTCGCATTTCGGGCGACGACGCCACATCGCCCTTGGCGCGCGCGTCGCTCAGCTTTTTATCGGTAGGATCCTGTGTCTTCTGGTCGTCGTCCGCCATGGATCAGGCCCAGCCGCTTTGCAGCCAGTCGGTCATGGCCGAGGAGAAGCAGGTCAGTATTGCGCCCAGCAGCGATGCGAACAGGGCCATGCCGAGCATCAAGTTCAGCGGTTGCGCGATGAAAAAGACCTGGATCGCCGGGGCGAGCCGCGCAGACAGGCCCAGGGCAATGTTGAAGACGATGCCATAGATGAGGAGCGGTGCCGACAGGCTGATCGAAAGGCTCATCGATTTCCCGACCGTTGCGATGGCGAGCTGCGCGAAGTCGGCGGCGGGCGGCAAGCCACCGACGGGGAACATCGTGTAGCTGTGGACGATTGCCGCAATCCACAGGTGATGGACGCCCATGCCCATGCAGACGACAGCTGCGGCAACGCTCACGAATTTCGACAGCACCGACGCCTGGCCGCCCTGCGAGGCGTCGTTGATCAACGCAGACGACAGGCCGACCTGCAGGCTGATGATCGATCCGGCCATGGCGGCGGCCATGAACATGATCCGGATGATCATGCCGATGGCGAGGCCAGTGAGGATCTCGGCGATGACGATGCCGGGCAGGGTGATGCTGTTCTGTGCGACTGGAATCACGCGCGCGCTCAGCAGGCCCCAAAGCCCGGCTGTCATGCCAAGCGCCAGCGTCAGCCGTATCCGCGCTGGAATGGCGTCCTCGGAAAATACCGGCAGCACCATCAGCACGGCCCCGACCCGGCAGAACAGGATCAGGAAGGCACTGGCATCGACCGGCAGAAGTTCCATCAGCCCGACACGATGTGGCTGGAAAGCAACGCCATGAAATTCGCAAGCGAGCGGCCGATCATCGGCAGCGACAACAGCATCACGACCCCGATTGCCAGAAGCTTGGGCACGAAGGTCAGCGTCATTTCCTGCACTTGCGTCAACGCCTGGAACAGACCGATGACGACACCGACGATCAGCGAAGTGATCAGCATCGGACCGGCAATCGTCAGCACCAGGATCATGCCGGCCTGTGCCAGCTCCATCGCATCGAAAGGTGTCATGCCCGATCAGATCTGCATGCGCATGATTTCGGAATAGGCGTTCACCATCCGGTCGCGGACGGCAACGACGGTGTCGAGCGCCGTCTCGGCGGCGCCGACAGCCGTGACGACGTCGATCAGGTCGCCCTTTCCGGCAACCTGCTTGGCGCTGGCGCTTTCGGCACTGCGCATGTTGGTGGCGGCCTCGCCCACCAGCTTTTCGATCATCCCGCCAAAGCCGCCGCCGCTCGCGGCCGGGCTCTCGGTCTGTGCCACGGGGAAGGGCTTGGTGGTGCCCACGACCCGGCCATAGGCACGGGCTGCATCAAATGCGCCGATCGACATTGGCTGGCTCCTTATTTCAGAAGGTCGATGGTGCGCATCGTCAGGCTCTTGGCCGCTTCGATGGCACTCAGATTGGCTTCGTACGAGCGCTGTGCGGCCTTCATGTCGGCCCCTTCGACCAGCGCGTTCACATTGGGCATCTTGACATAACCGCTGGCGTCGGCGGCCGGACTGCCAGGCTGATAGACGCGCTGGAAGGCGCTCTGGTCCGATTGGATCGAATTGACGCGGACGCCTGCCGCCCCTGTTTGCCGGTCGACTTCGGAGCTGAACGTCGGCAGGCGGCGGCGATAGGGATCGCCGCCCGGCGTGCGCGCAACGGAGTCGGCATTTGCCAGATTTTCCGCGATCACGCGCATGCGCAGCGACTGTGCCCTCAAGCCAGAGGCGGATACCGCCAGCGACGTCTTCAGATCCATCTTCTGCCTCCGGCGCCCACGCGGCGCACAGAATGATTATAGGCAAAACTTTCCTAGTAGCGGCGGTTAGCGGCAAAATTTTCCTATAACGCTGGGAAAGGGGTGCCGCTTGATGTCTGTTCTCGAATCTATTTCCGTCGAAATGTCGATCGTCCTTGGCTCGGCGCAGGTGCCGATCCGGCAGATCCTGAAGATGGGCCGGGGCGCGATGATCCCGCTCGACCGCGGCCACGACGACCCGACGCTCGTCTATGTGAACGACGAGCTCGTCGCTAAGGGCCAGATCCTCGTCGAGGGCAACCAGATGCTGCTCGAGGTCACCGAAATCGTGCAGCGGGTCCGAAGCTGATGGATCTGCTTTCGGTTACGCGGACGCTCGGCGGGCTCGGCATGGTCCTCGGCATCCTGTGGGGCGCCCTGTGGCTGGTGCGCAGGTACGACATCCAGCTGCCGGGCCGCACCGGTATGGCCCGGCGCAGTCGGCTCGAGCTCGTCGAACGGCTTGCGCTCGATCCCCGACGCTCAGTGGCGCTGCTGCGCCGCGACGGGAAAGAGCATCTTATCCTGATCGCCCCCGAAGGGCATCTCGTCATCGAGAGCGACTTCCAGCGCCTGGTCGAAAAGATCGGGGCACCGGACGATTCAGCTCCTGCAACATTTACCGAACTGGCGGGCGACGTCGCGCCGCGGTGGGACGAAATGCCCGGGCCGAGCTTCGGCGCCCTGGTGGAAAAGGTCCGCCTCTACGGCGTGCCGGTCACACCGGTCGACAAAACCGATCCCGTCTACCAGCCTGCGCGGAAAATAACCGCCCGGCGCCGCAAAGCCGCTGGAAGATCCGCTCATGCATAAGCTTCGCTGGCTGCTCGTCGCGGCATTTATGATCCTTCCGTCCGGGGCCCTCGCGCAGGCCGCTTCGGTGGATCTCGGCCAGGGCTCGGTCTCCAGCCGGGCGATCACGCTCGTCATGATGCTGACCGTGCTCAGCCTTGCGCCGGGCATCCTGATGACAGTCACGTCGTTCACGCGCATCGTCGTCGCGCTCTCGCTGCTGCGCACCGGCATCGGCGCGCCGGGCGTGCCGCCAAATCCGGTCATCATCAGCCTGGCGATGTTCCTGTCGTTTTTCGTCATGGCGCCGACCTTCCAGCAGGCCTGGGAACAGGGCGTCAATCCTTACACTGCCGGCAAGATCACCGAGCAACAGGCGTTTACGCGCACTTCCGAACCCTTTCGCCAGTTCATGCTCAAACACGTCCGCAACGACGATCTCAACATGTTCGTCGAGCTGTCCGCCAAGCCGCCGAAGACGCGGGCGGATACACCGCTGACGACCCTGATGCCGGCGTTCATGATTTCGGAGCTTCGACGCGCGTTCGAAATCGGCTTCCTGCTGCTCCTGCCGTTCCTGATCATCGATCTCGCCGTTTCCGCCGTATTGATGGCCATGGGCATGATGATGCTGCCCCCGCCGACGATCGCACTGCCGATGAAGATCATCTTCTTCGTGCTGGTCGATGGCTGGGCCCTGGTGGCCGGGTCGCTCGTCCGAAGTTTCGGCTGACCCGGGTCTCCGGCGCTGAGAAGGGCAATTCGCCATCGCAGCAGCGCGGGAGGCAACAGCGCGTCGTCCTAGGCGGGCGCTGCCTGCATCACGACCACGCGGTGCACGACCTTTGGGCCATAAGCGCTGTCCGCTGACTCGGTGACAACCTTGCGCAGGACGGCCAGATCGGGAAGCACATCGTCCGGCCCCGTCGCCATCGGCGTCCGGAAGGTTCGCATGTTTACGGCGTCCAGCAGCAGGGGCAGGCGCTTGGTGACATAGTCGACGTCGCTTTCGCCCGTCTCCAGCTGCAGCTCGAAACTGACATAGCCGGCCAGGCGTCCATCGGCTGAAACCAGTGGTGCCAGCAGCTTGCCCGTCGGAACGAAAGCCGTGACGATCTTGGGGCGGGCTGTCGTCTTGGGTGGGGCAGGCACCAGTTGCTGCACGCCAAAGGCAGTGCCGCCGCCCAGTGCGACGCCGGTTATCGCCAGCAGGGGGATGCCAAGGGCTTTTTTCACAACCTGCCGCGATCAGAACTTGAAGCTCGAGTCGCTGGGCAGGGTTGGAGCCTCACCCAGAGCGACGATCGTGATCCGGCGATTTTCGGGCCGGCCGGGATCGCCGGGGAACACCGGGCGTGTGCCGCCAAGCGCCACGATTTCGGAGAACCGGTCCTCGGTCAGGCCCGAGCCCAGCATCGCATTGCGCGCGGCCAACGCCCGTTCGGCCGACAGGCGCCAGTTCTTGTCGTTCTGGCCGCCAACGCCATCCGTGTGGCCCTCGATCGCGATCTGCGCACCCGTTTTGGCCAGCTTGCGTGCAACGGCCACCAGCATGTCGCGGGCATAGGGATTGAGCGCGGCGGTTCCGCCGATGAACATGGATCGCTTTGCTGTATCCATCAGGCTGATCCGCACGCCATCGCGGTCGGTCTCGACGCTGATCGCATCATGGGCGTCGCGCGTCTCCGGCGCAGCTGCGAGTGCGAGGCGCATTTCCTGGGCCATCACCCGCATCGACGGGTCGGGTACGGTAGCCGTTCCCCCGCGCGAGGCGCCGCTTTTCGAGCTTGAAACGGTCGGCTGGCCGATCGAGTTTTTGCTCTCCGCCTGGGCCTGCCGCATCCGGCCGCCGAGACCCGGCTGATCTCCGGGGGTGCGCGTAAGGGTGGTCGAGGGGGATGAATTCGGCGGAGCAGGCGAAAAATACTCCGCAAGGCCCCTCAATCGCTGCTTGTCGGGGTTGGCGAGCAGCCACAGCAGCATGAAGAAGGCCATCATTGCCGTCACGAAGTCGGCATAGGCAACTTTCCACGCGCCGCCGTGGTGAGCGGCGTGCCCACCCTTTTTGACCTTGCGGATGACGATCGGACGCTTCGCGTTTCCGACGGGGGCCCTTGCCATGACGTCAGGCCGCCGCGAGCGCGGAGCGCAGCTTGTTCTGAACCAAGCTCAGCCGGACGCCGTCGATGGCGTCGTTGGACCGGGACCCTTTGGCGACCCGGTCGAGCAGGTCCGCACTTTCGTCTGCACGCTGGATGACCAGGTCGAAGGTCTGAAGTTCCTCCATATAGGTCATCGCGAACTTCTCGTCCGAGACGAGCACGTCGGCGAGCGTTTCGATGAGCGCGCGGACGTCCCGAAGCTCTGCCGCGATGGCGGCGATGAGCGGTGACGCGTGATGATCGAGATGTGCCATTGCTCAATATAGACCCGTTCGAGCGTCCCGGCGCGGTGCCAGGCCATTCGTCAAAACAATTCGAGCTCGCCGTCCGGCAGCGACACGGGCGCGCGCAGGATCGGTGCAGCTTCGGTGACGGCGCGCGACCGCGCCTTGCCTTCATAGGGCATGAATTCGACCCGCCGGGCGCGGTGGCCCCCCAGGTCGCTATGTCCGACGGCGATCCCTTCGGTCTCCATGAATCGCTGGGCGAACGCTGCGTTGCTGCTCCCGATGGGACCCAGGCCGGCGATGATATTGGCCCCGCCATACAGATGCGCCCGCAGCCGCGTCCGGGCAGCCCCCTTGTGCATCAGTTCGTTGATGAGCAGTTCCATCGCGTGGACGCCGTAGCGTTGCAGGTCGCGCTGCTGCACCGTGCTGTCCCTGCCGGGTTCGCCCAGCAGAAAATGGTTCATGCCCCCGACGCGCGCGACGGGATCCTGCAGGCACACCGCCACGCAGGATCCCAGAAGCGTCGAGATGACGACATCGGGTTCGCCCGACACGTGGTTCTCGCCCTGTATGATCGAAACACGCCGCATCCGGTCAGCTCAGCTCGCCGAAGACGCGTTCGATCTTTTCTTTCAACGCGGAGGCAGAGAACGGCTTCACAACGTAATTGTTGACGCCCAGCGCAGCGGCCTTCTGCACAATCTGTCGATCCGCAGACCCGGTCAGCATGATGAAGACCGTTTTCCCGATGACGGCATCGTTGCGTACTTCCTCGAGGAACTGAAGCCCGTCCATGTCGGGCATGTTGTAGTCGGAGATGATCAGGTGGACGCGCTCGGCACGAATGGCCGCGAGCGCCTCGACCGGACCGGCCTTGTCGCGGATGTCCTTGAAACCAAGGTCCTGAAGGGTGCGGCGGATCATCGCACGCATGCTGGTCTGATCGTCGACCACCATCACCCTGATTGCAGCTGCTGCTGGCATGGAACGCTCCCGGTTACTATTTGCGACACGCGCCGAGGATTGCCTCGGGCATGGCGGACAAGGGGACTTCGCGGTCGATCGCGCCAAGGATGAACGCCGCGCGCGGCATCCCGTAGACGACGCACGTCTCGCGGCTTTGGCCGAGCGTTCGGGCGCCGGCAGTGCGCATCGCGAACAGGCCCTCGGCGCCGTCCGAACCCATGCCCGTCAGCATGATGCCGACGGCTGCCGCGCCCACTTCGCTGACCGAGCGGAACAGGACGTCCACCGACGGGCGATGACCGCTGCACGGCTCGGTGGCCCGCAGCTTGATCCGGCCATGGACGCCGCCGACAAGCTCCATGTGCGTGTGTCCGCCAGGAGCAATATAGACCGTGCCGGGCGCAATCGGTGTGCCGTCGACGGCTTCCACCACGCGCAGCGCGCACTCCTTGTCGAGTCGCGACGCGAAGCCGGACGTAAACGCCGCCGGCATATGCTGGACGACGAGAATGGGGGGGCAGTTCGAGGGCAAGGCTTTCAGGATCGAAAACAACGCCTCCACACCGCCGGTCGAGGCGCCGATGGCAATCACGACATCGCGCAGGGTGCCGGGAAGCAGAGGCTTGGCCGGCGCCGCCGCGTCGGGCGCGCGCCGCACCGTCGATCGCGCAGCCGCCTTGACGGTCGCGCACAAATGCGCGGCGTCCCGCGCAATTTCCAACGGGTTGCCGGTGGGTTTTGCAATACAGTCTACCGCACCCAGCCGCAGTGCCTCGATCGTGGCTGCGGCCCCTCGGGCCGTGAGCGTCGAACACATGACGACCGGCATCGGCCGCAGGCGCATGATCCGTTCGAGAAACGACAGCCCGTCCATTCCCGGCATCTCGATGTCGAGCGTGATGACGTCGGGATTGAGGTCCTTGATCATGGCTCGCGCCGCATTGGGTTCGGGCGCCAGTCCGACGACCTCGATATCCGGGTCTGCCGAAAGGATGCGATTCAGCGCCGCGCGCATCGATGCGCTGTCATCGACGATCAGCACGCGCACCGGGCCATCGCTGAGGTTGAGGCCGCTCATCGCGCGCCGCCGTCATGTTTGACGTAGATGGTCTGGCCGCAGGCCGACATGCCGTGTGCCGCCGTTCCGATCAGCCGCTCCGAGTGCCCGATGTAGAGGTAGCCGCCCGGGGCAAGCATCGCGAGGAAGCGGGCCTCGAGCTCCGCCTTTGCCTTGTCGTCGAAGTAGATCATGACGTTGCGGCAAAAAATGACGTCGTACTGGTGGCGCATCGGCCACGGGTCGAACAGGTTGAGCACGCGTGCCGTCACCAGCGAACGGGCTTCTTCGGCCATGGCGAACTCGTTGCCCGACGGCTGCATCCAGGCGGTGCGGTACCCGGCCGGCACGGGTTCGACCGTCGAAGCCGAATAAACGCCCCGCCGGGTCGCCTCGACGACATGCGGGGCAAGATCGGTCGCCAGCAGGCGCACGTCCCCCTGGCGCAGCCAGGCGGCCGACGAGCGGTCCTTGCCCAGCATACACATGGCGATCGTGTAGACTTCCTCGCCACTAGAGCATCCGGCGGACCAGATGCGTACCGGCTGGTTCCGGGCACGGTCCTTCAACCAAGGAAGAGTAGTTTCCCTAAAGTGCTCGAAGTGATGGTTTTCACGGAAGAAATGGGTGTGGTTCGTCGTCAGCGCCACGATCATCGCCGACCGTTCCACGGCGTCCGAGTGCACCAGGTCCACATAGTCGCGAAAGCTCGCAAGCCCGTGGTCGCGCAGTCGGCGGCTCAGCCGCGACTGCACGAGCGTGGTCTTTGCGGGCGTCAGGCTGATCCGCGCCTCTTCCTGCATGATCCGCGCGATTGCCGCGAACTCGGTGCTGCCGAGCTCGGCCGAGACCGATCCCATCAGCTTACCGGGTCCACCAGCTCCGCTTCGCGCTTCCAGTGTCTCGATCACGCAGCCAGCTCGAGATGTCGTGTCAGGCCAAGGGCGTCGAGGTCGAGGAGCAGCACCATGGCCGACGCCGCTGCCGTCGCAGCACCTTCCTGCGCGCGGGGGGCGACCTGCACCAGCCCCGCGATGACGTTCTGCTCACTGATTTCGACATCGGGTGCGGGCTGGATATCGTCCTCGTTGATCATGATGATGTCAGCGACTTCGTCGACCAGGAAACCGGCCTGCTTGCCGGCGATGGTCACCACGAGGATGCACGAGCGGGCATGCAAGACGCTCGGCTTCCAGCCGAGCCGTTCGGCCAGCCCGACCACGGGGACAACCGTTCCGCGCAGGTTCGTCACGCCCTTGATATAGGCGGGTACGCTGGGCAGCGGGGTCGGCGCTTCCCATTCGCGGATCTCGATCAGCGAGCGCATGTCGATGCCGAACATCTGTTCGCCGAGCGAGAAAGTGACGATCTTGCGTTCGCCGGGAGTGTTCAGGGTGCTCATGCCGCTAATCCTTTCGGTTGATATTTGACATTCAGCTGTCCGGTCGACGCTACGAGCGCCTCGATATCGAGGATGAGGGCGATCGAGCCGTCCCCCAGGATCGTCGCGCCGCCGAGGCCGCGAATGGGGTGCAGATTCTGCTCGAGGCTCTTGATAACCACCTCGCGCCGGTCGTCGATGGTATCGACCATGATGCCCACGTTGCCCGCGGTTTCGGTCTCGACGATGATCACCAGCGAAGCTTCCGGATCGGCGGGCTCGTCGGCACCGAGGCCGAACAGGTCGCTCAGCCGCTTGACCGGCAAATAGGCACCGCGCAGCTCAATGACCTCGCTCGTCGGAGTCATGGCGTGCACCTGGCCCGCCTCCGGTCGCACGGTTTCGATGACATTGGCGAGCGGCAGAACGAACCGCTGTCCTTCGAGCCGCACGATCATGCCATCGAGAATGGCGAGTGTAAGCGGCAGGATCATCGTGAAGCTGGTACCGGCGCCGGGGGTCGATGTGATGTCCACGCGTCCGCCCAGCGCCTCCACGTTCGATCGCACGACATCCATGCCGACACCGCGTCCGGAAATGCTCGAGATGGTTTCCGCAGTAGAAAAACCGGGCGCGCAGATCAGCTGGTCGATCTCCTCGACCGAAAGTACGGCGTCGGCGGCGATGATACCGCGCTCGATTGCCTTGGCGCGGACGCGCTCGCGATCGATGCCCTTGCCGTCGTCGCTGACCCGCACAAAGATGCGGGCGCCCTTTTGCTCGGCGGACAGGGTGATCAGGCCCTCGGCCGGCTTGCCTGCGGCCAGCCGCTCTTCGGGGCTTTCGATGCCGTGATCCATCGCGTTGCGGATCATGTGCGTCAGGGGATCGCCGATCTTTTCGATCACCCCCTTGTCGACTTCTGTCGTTTCGCCGCTGATCTCGAGCGTGACCTGTTTGCCCGTTTCCACGCCCAGATCCCGCAGCATGCGTGGCACGCGCGAAAATGCCTGGCGGATGGGCTGCGCGCGCAGCGACATCACATTATCCTGGATTTCACGGGTCAGTCGGGCAAGCTCGGGCAGTTCGACCCGCTCCTGATCGGCAGGCGACAACCTGTCGGACAGGATCGAACCGCGGATGACGAGCTCGCCGACCAGATTGAGCAGCATGTCGAGCTTGCTCAGGTCGACGCGGATCGTCTGATGAACCTGCTCGCTGACACGCGCGTCCGGCGCGGCTGCCGCCGGCAGGGACGGACCGGGCTTCTCGACCAGCGCGAGATGGGACGCTTTGCTAGCCACGGTTTCCGTCGCCTCGACCGGCGGT
Organism: Sphingomonadales bacterium; assembly: GCA_031371635.1. GTDB lineage: Bacteria > Pseudomonadota > Alphaproteobacteria > Sphingomonadales > Sphingomonadaceae > Sphingomonas_O. The sequence continues at coordinate 27,174 of JANMJZ010000156.1, forward strand.
TCGGGTGCGGGCTCCGCCGCCTTTGTCGACTGGCGCGTGATCTCGATGACAGAATCCGGCGCAACGAAGTCGAAGCACTCGGCAATCACGCTCTCTTCGACCGTGGAAGGAACCGTCATGGTCCAGACGAAATAGCTGTCTTCCGGGTCAAGATCGCGCAGCGCAGGTAAAGCTGAGGTGTCGACCGATGTGATCGACCCACCTAGTCGCTCGACCTCGCGGATGCTGAGCAGCGGCTCCGCCCCATTCGCAAGCGCGGCGCGCGAAGGCGCAAAGCGGACGGTCCACGGACCTGCGTCCTCCTGATCCAGATCGCTGAGCGTCACTTCCAATGGCTCGAAGCCGAACGGGTCGAATTCCTCGACTGCGGCTTCCACTGGTGTGAAGCCGAACTCGTCGGCCGGTTCCGCTGCCGCCGGTTCGGCAGGATGATCGACGGCGCCCTTGGTCTCGAGCACGCGTTCCAGCGCAGCAAGCGCCGTGGCATCGGCCGGTGGCGCCGAGTGGTTGCGCGCGGCTTCGACGTGATCGGCCAGAATGTCGAAAGCGGCCAGCATCACTTTCGTGACTTCGGCCGTCGGCGGAATCTTGCCGCCGCGCACTTCATCGAGCACGTTTTCGAAGCAATGGGAAAAGGCGAGTAGGGCGCTGTGGCCGAACGCGCCGGACCCGCCCTTGATCGAATGGACGGCGCGGAACACGCCGGCGATCACATCCTTGGACACGTCGCCCGCGGCCATGGCCGAAAGGCCCTCTTCGGCGACTGCAAGCCCTTCGGCGCATTCTTCGAAGAAGATGCCCTGGATCTCGTCGAAGTCGTCGCTCACGGACAGACACGGCGAATTGCCGCCCCCAGTTTGTCGGCGTCGAAGGGCTTCGTAATCCAGCCGGTAGCGCCAGCCGTGCGGGCGCGTGCCTTCTTGTCGTCGGAAAATTCCGTCGACAGCACGAGGATGGGTGTGCCGCGGAACTGCCCGACGGCACGCACGGCCTCGATCAGTTCGAAGCCATCCATTTTCGGCATGTTGATGTCGGTGATCAGCAGGTCGGGCTGGACCTCGTGCATCCGCTCGAGGCCATGGACTCCGTCGTTTGCGCTTTCGATCTCGAACCCCTGCGCCGTCAGCGAGGTTTTCAGCAGCATTCGCATGCTGGCCGAGTCATCGACGGTGAGAATGAGCTTGCTCATCGGGCAGTTTCCTTTCCGGCATCCATGCCGATCGATTCTGCCAGCTGGCAGCAGGTAACGCGCTCGGCGAACGCCTCGCTCGTCGCGGTAAAATGAAAGGGTTGGGCGTGCAGCAGCGCGTCGTTGCGGGCTGCCACGAGCACCTGCAGCACGGCTTGGCCGACGCTTTGCATTTCCGACGCATCGATGGCTGTGCCGGCGCAGTCGCTTGCTAGCACCAGCTCGGTCCGCAGATCGTCTGCCGTCACGGTCGTGCCATGTCCCGTCAGGCGGATGACGCCCGGTACATGGTCGGATTCAGGCGGGTTGGGCGTTAAGGTCATTTTTTGCCTCATCGAGCGTGGCTTCAAGTTGCTGGAATGTCGGCGCGAAGCTCGACGGTACCATGCGCCGTGCGATGTCGATCGCGACTTGGGTCGGAAGACCGTGGGCGTGGCCCAGGATTGCGGTCTTCGCGATTGTGAACGGCTTGCAGTCATCCTCGATGACCGCCAGCAGCTTCGAAGCGAGCGGGCCCACCAGGCAATAAGCAAGGAGTACGCCCAGGAACGTACCGACCAGCGCGCCGCCGATCATGCCGCCCAGGATTTCGACCGGCTGGTCTATCGACGCCATCGTCTTTATCACGCCAAGCACGGCTGCAACGATGCCGATCGCGGGCAGGCCGTCGGCCATGGTCTGCAGCGCGCTCTGCGCCAGCATCTCCTCGGCGTGGTGCTTGTCGAGATCATTGTCCATCGCCTCGGCCAGCTGGTGCGGGTCTTCGAGGTTGATCGTCATCATCCGCAGGTAGTCGCAGATGAAATCGATCAGGTGATGATCGGCGAGCAGTCGGGGATAGGGCGTGAACAACTTGCTTTCCGACGGCTTGTCCAGGTGAGCCTCGATACCGGTTGCGCCGCCCTTTTTGAACGTGCTCAGCACGCCGAACATCATGGTGAGCAGGTCGGTGTAGTCGCTCTGCTTCCAGCGCGAGCCCTTGAATGCGCGCAACAGGCCCTTGCCCGCACTCTTTACGGTTCCCAGCGAGTTGCCGACGATGAAGGCACCGATCGCCGCGCCGCCGATGGCGAGCATCTCGTGCGGCAAGGCTTCGAAGATCACAGCCATCTTGCCGCCCGACATCAAAAAGCTGCCGAAGACGCACCCGAGGATGAGAAGGAAACCAACACCGTTTAGCATGACGCGCCGAAACTCTCCGGAAATGAACGACCTGATCTACTTATAGGAGGGGCGGACCCGGGAGGGGGTTGGACAGGCGATTAACTATGCGGCGCGCGCCAGCGCGTCCTGATCCTGCCAGGCGATGACGGTCATGTAATTGCGCAGCCGGTTGAGCTCCATCGTCGCCAGCAGCTTGTTGTCATGGAACGGGGCTACGAGCGCGGCGACGTCGGGAGCCCAGGGCGCCGTCGCGTCGAACAGGATGCCCAGCCCGAAAACGGCGGGGACATGCGCCCAGGCCAGTTCGCGGCCAGTGGCCCGGGCCTTATCAAGGAAGTCCTCGACTGCAGTCAGCACGCCGTTGCGCGGGCCGCCGATATGATTGGCCATGGCCCACTCGGTGCCGCCACGAAAACCCTGCCCGGGAACCAGTTCGGCCCGGTCGAGCATGGTGCCAGCACCGAAAGTATGGGGGTGGCGATGCTCGGCCGGAATTTGCTCCGGGGCATAATACATGTCCCGCCGCGCCGTCGGCCAGCTGACATCGTGGAGGAATGCGAGCAGGGGACGACCGTCCCGGGTACTGGCGGCGTCGGCGGCGCGCAGTTCGTTGAAGACGGTATAATAATTATGGTCGCCATCGATGACCCAGGCGTCGACGTCGCGAAGGTCGTTTATGACGTCGAGGCTAGCCGCAGGGATATGGGTGACTGCCGCGGTGGAGGCCGCCCAGCTGACGAATTCTTTGCGGGGACTGGGGTCGATGCTCGTCAGGTGGCCGCCAGCCGCCGCAGCGTGGTCCGCAAGCAACTGCGACATGCCGCCGAACTCTGCGCCGATTTCCACGATATTGCGCGCGCCGGAAATCGACAGGCTGCCCAGGATAAGGTCGGAGAACTCGCTCATCGAGTAAATCAGCAAATTGGTCATTGTGCGGCTCCTGCTTGGGCGGACACCAGGGTGTGCGCGGCCGACGTCGAGCCCGCACGGGGCGCAATCGGACGAAACACGACGGCCAGCATCATCGGCCGGGCGTCGCGCCGCGGCGGGGGAGGGATCATCATGAAGGCTGCGCTGTCCTCGCACCGGTAAAGGTGAGGCCCGGCCTCCTCCATGCCCTCAAGCGTCGGGAAAGCCGCGACTTCGTCCAGTCCCGGACGCTGCTGGTCGCTCAGGAAGCGTTCCACCGGCATGAACGCGACCCGGTCCACCTGAACCCAGTCGAACAGCCGGCCGAACTGCAGCCCGATCGAATAGCGGCAGTCGCTGATCGGGATTGGTGCGATGTAGAAACCGTCGTGGGTGGGGGTTGCCGTGATCGTTGCCGTATCGACGTTCCGCCCGTCGGCGATCAGCACCGGCAGTGTAATTGTCTCGTCGATGAAATCGGCATATTTCAGGGCTAGGCCAAAGCGTTTGTGCGCGAGCAGCGTCAGTTTCACCGCCAGCCCCTCGCCTTGAAGTTCAGCCGGCAGATACATCCGGTCGGAGCCGCGCATGTAGAACAGGCCCCGCTCGCGCAGGCCGCGACGTCCGATCTCGCGGTCGAACAGCGGGACGACATGGTCCCCGCCCAAGTTCACGTCGTGCTGGAACCGGTTGAGCACCGCGAGTTCCTGCGGCATCGGCAGGTACATCAGGCGCGCCATCACCGCGACGGCGGATTCGCGCACCGCCGACGTGGCGGGGACGTGATCGCCGCGCACGATCGAACGCGCGGCGTCACGCGCGAACCTGATCGCGCCGCGCTGCACGGCGTCACGCGTTTCGCTTTGCGCGCCCTTAATGGAATTGGATGCGCGCACGGCATGGCCCGCGGCGCTGTAGTCGACGACCGATCCCTGCGCTGCCGTGCACAATTGTTCGAGGACGGCGACATTGCCGCATAGCGCTTCCAGTGTGTTCTGGTCATAGTGGCGCGGACCGATGAACCCTGTCTTGTCGAGCCCCGGCATGTCCTGCTCGCGCATCAGCAGGTAACGCCCGGCGACCGCGACCTTCAGGCGGTGGCGCAACAGGCCGTCGATCTGGTTCTGGACTGAGCCGTTGTAACCGAGGTCGACGAGCATCAGCATGTCGCCGTCCGCCGGGTTCACCGCCGTCCGCAGGTATTTTTCCAGCCGGTCGGCAAAGGCGGCGGATCGGCTCAGGATACGTTCCATGCGGCGCGGTGTGCAAATCGCTTTCACCAGCGCCGGGAAGGACGGGCTCTGACCGACTTCGCGCCGCAATATGGTCGCCTCGGAGGCGTTGAACATCAGCTGATTGAGGATCGCCGACGGCTCCGTCATGGTCTCGGCATCGAGGTAGCGCAGCACGTCGCTTTCGCATCCGAACGATGCGGCGGTTGCAGTGTAGCGGCTTATCTCGATCGCATGGCTGGCGTGACCTTCATGAATCGCGTCGAACACCAACCCGGGCAGATAGCCGTCGCGCATCAGGAAGAGCATGTGGACCTTGCCGCTATTTCCCGCCTGAAGCGCATCGAACTCGCTCGCGAGCCACTGGCTGAACCCATGGAGCAGGGGCCCGATCGTGGTGAAGCCAAGCAGCTCGGCCGGATCGCTGATCCCGGGTTCACCCGTGGCGATCGTGGCGCGATGCAATTGGCTGCTCATATCTGTCGAAGCGGAAGCGCCGTGGATGATGCCGCCGGTCGCTGCTTCCAGTCGCAGGCGTTGCTCGGTGGTTTCGGTGAATTGCTTGAGGTGCAGCGCCTGCACGCCGGCAGCTTGGCCGCCGAGCAGATCGGCGGCGCGATTGTCGCCGATATGGAGGATCGCCTGCGGATTAACGCCCAGCTGCTTTACGACGGAAACGAGCATGCCCTCGGCCTTCGACTTTCCGAATTCCGACGAACAGAAGATCTGGTCGATCAGCGCGCGCACATCGGCCCCGGCGGCTTCGGCGATAAGATCACCCAGTTGGGTCGCGTCGAGGTAAGTGTCGCTGACGATGATGACCTTGATGCCCCGCGCTTTGGCGGCACGCATCAGTTCGACGACGGGAACGTAGCCGAAGCAGTGGCGCCCTTCCGCCGCGAGTTCCTGCCGGACCATCGCCGTGCGCTCTGCAGCATCGGCATTGGGCAGCAGCTCCGCGTAGATCTCGGCAATGCTGACTTCGTTGCGGCGGTGACGCAGGGCGGCACCGGTGCGGGCGCGCTGTTCGGCCCACATCCTCTGCATGGGGTTCGGACCTTCGAGCGCGCGAAAGACATCGCGGGGCGCGTGCGTTTCGCGCCAAAGCAAGGTGTCGAAGCAATCGAGCGACAGGATGCGGATTTCGGGCCGGCCTTCGAGCGCATGCGGCAAGTCGTGGGGAAGGATCGTGTCGTTCATGAAGGGACAGTTCCTGCAAAGCGTTGCGGCCTGCGGGATCGCGGCACGCCCCTCATTATAGAACGGTCGCCGAACTCTGGCCGGAACGCACCGCACGGCCATTAATCCTCTAGAATACAAGCACCAGACAGAGGAGGTCGCATGTCGCTCAATGCCTACCATCGCGCGCGGACTATCGTGGAGACGCCGCGACAGGCGGAACGGCGCCTGATGATCGAGATTACCGGAGAAATGGTTCAGGCGCGTGACGCCGGATATGTGCGCGGCGCTCTGATGCCGGTCCTGCACCGCAACCGCGAAGTATGGCGCACCTTTGGCGCCGTCTGCGGCACCGTCGGCAACGCTCTGCCCCATGGGCTGCGCGCCAGCATCGTTTCGCTTGCCCTGTGGGTCGATCAGTTCACCAGCGACGTTGTCGCGGGACGGGAATCGATCGACGACCTGATCGACGTCAATCGTGACATTATCGAGGGGTTGAGCGGGTCGGGCGTGGTTGTCAGGGAAGCCGCCTGACCTTAAGAATCGCGGCAGCATCCAGGCGAAAAAAAAGGGCCGCCGCGACGTTCATCGTCGCGGCGGCCCTTTTCGTATGGCTGAGTTCAGGTGCCGCGCACTGTGCGGCGTCGGCTATTTCACGGAACCCGTCTTTTGTGCCCGCGCAGCGATCGTCTCGGGCGAAGGCTGGAAGTGCACCGGCCCCTTCTGGCGCGAACTCTCGATGCGGAACTGCGCGGCCTGCCCGTTGAGCGCGTCGACTTCGACGCTGAGGTTGCGCGCCGCGGCCGAAGTCTCCTCGACCATTGCTGCGTTTTGCTGCGTCGTCCGGTCCATCGAGGCGACGGCGGCACTGATCTGGGAAATGGCCAGGGACTGGGCCGCATTGTCTTCGGCCATGCCCTTGACCAGGCTGTGGACGCCCGCGACGTCGGTCGAGATCTCCTGAAACGCGCCATCGACCTTGCGCACTGCCTCGACTGCTGTGCCGATTTCGGTTTGCGTGACGGTCAGCTGGTCGCGGGCGCGCTTCGCCTCTTCCTCGGCGCGCATGGCCAGTGCAGAGACAAGGTCGGCAACGACAGCAAAGCCGCGACCCGCGTCGCCGGCACGACCGGCCTCGACCGCGGCGTTCATGGCAAGCACGCGGGTCTGGAACGCGATCTTGTCGAGGCCCTCAATCACGCTGTCGATACCCTTGGCACTCTCGCTCACGCGACCCATCGCCTGGACCGCCTCGTCGGCAGTGGCGCGCCCGTCGCCGACAACAGCAATGGCCTGGTTCGTCCGCTGGGCCGTTGTCCCCGACGTTTCGCTGCTTGCCTTGAAATGTTCGTCGATCTGCGAAAGCGCGGCGCTCGTCTCTTCGAGCGTGCCGGCGGTCACTTCGGTCCGCCGTGCCAGCGCCTCGGCCGCTTCGGCGATCTCGACCGAGCCGGTCTGGATTCCCGCTGCACTCTCCGAGACGGAGCCGATCAGGTGGCGCAGGCTGGCGAGTGCTGAATTGAAATTGCTGCGCAGCATGCCATAGCCTTCGGGAAAGCCGATCTCGATTTCCGCCGTGAAATCGCCCTCGCTCAATGCGGCAAGGCCATCGGCCAGCGAGGTCGTGACCACGGCGACCGTGTCTGCCTGCAACGCGCGTTCGGCGGCAAGGCCGGCTTCGGCCCGCTGACGCTCGGCGTTTTCGGTCTCGATCCGTTCGATCAGGGTCATGATCGCGTTGCCCAGCCACATCAATGTGCCTGCTTCGACGATCAGGATGACCGCGTGCAAGGCGATCCGTCCCAAGGAGGTGCCCCCGCCAAAAACCCAGGCCGGCTCGAGGAGGCCGAACCCGATGTGGTGGACGGCAACCAGGGCGGCAGATGCGCAAACTGCCTTCCAGTCGCACAGGATCGCGACCATGGCGAGGAGGGCGAAAAACATCATGTGCAGGTCGACCTGCCAGGACTGTCCTTCGAAGACGAAGAGCAGCAGCACCGGCATGCTCATGGCCGTCAGGCTGACGATCAACCGGGCTGCGGCGTCGGTCCGCGCCTGCATGGCCATGACGCCGGGAAGCACGGCCAGCACTACGCCAAAGATGCCGACCGGCCATTTTCCGGCGATCGGTACAAAGGCTGCACCCGCGACCACGCACAGGGCAAGTGCCGCGACGACGGCGGCGATGAGCCTGACGCCGTTCAGCCGGAGCGATGCTAGTTCGATCGTCTTCATTTTGTTGTCCTCGGGTCTGGGGTGCCGCAACCAGCGAAGCGGGCATTGAGTATCAGGGCACCGTGCAGCAGTCCGGGCGCCAACAGCGCGCCGAACGAGCCCTGCACGACATAGGATCCGGCATAAGGGCCGGGTGCCAGCGGCTTGGCGCCGGCGCCGATCGCCCACCGGATCGTGGCGTTGCGGTCGCCGGAAGCAATCGGGGCGATCAGCATCGCCCCGTCAGCTTGCGGCAAAAGTGCAGGCACAGGAGTTAGCGCAATAAGCGCGACCTGGATCGATGCCCACCATCCGTACGCCGTCTTGGTGGCTCTTTCGTCATGCGATGGCCGACCTGCCGCCGCGATAAACAGCAGGTCGCTACGCATCAAAAGGCGTTCCAGTCGTCCGCGTCGGCCGCAACGGCCTCTGCAGCTTTTGTCTCGGCGGG
>JANMJZ010000210.1:0-18898 GCA_031371635.1 Sphingomonadales bacterium
CAAGCAGATCCTGGGCCCTGCCGCCCTGCGCTATCGTGAACGTGCAAGGGAAATACTCGTCGAGACGCAGCGGCTTGTCGCCATGGTCGACGATCTCGACACCAGCGCCCGGATGGACAGCGGCCGCTTGCCGCCGGAAGCCGTCGAAGATGGCGATATGGTCGCGATCGTGGCGCGCGTTTGCGCGCAGCACCGTGCGGCGCTCGCCAGCCGCAACGTCAACATCGTCGTCGAAACACCGAATTTCGCGGCCCCTTTGGCGGCGGCATCCTCCACAGTGGAACGGATCGTGTCGCGGCTGCTGGCCGCTGTGAGTGCCGTAGCAAAATCGGAAGAAACGATCATTGCCCGCTTCGGAATCCAGGCGGGGAACATGACGTTTGGCCTGGCCCGACCGGCGGCCCTGACGGGCTGCGACGAGCAAACGCTGCTCGACCCCGGCTACGGGCCCGACGGCGACTGGCCGGATGCGCCACTGCTCGGGCTAGGCTTCACGTTGCGTCTGGTCGCGCGGTTGGCGACACAGGCGGGGGGCAGCCTCAATATTCTGCCGGACAGCTTCGAGCTGCATCTGCCGCTGGCTGAAGCGCGTGCGGAGGTACAGCCTGCCTGAACCTTGCGCAGCACGGTCGACTTCCGCTACGCGCAGGATGTGCGTGGGCCTGTAGCTCAGTTGGTTAGAGCTGGCCGCTCATAACGGCTAGGTCGCGGGTTCGAGTCCTGCCGGGCCCACCACGCTTTTCAGGTCGAGACGGCTCCACCCTGCGACAAGGCTTGCCTTATCGCGTTGGCCCCGGCAAAGCCGCGCGGTCGGCCGCGGAAGTGCGCCGGCAGGATGTGCGTGACGGGAAGATAGCTTTGCTATGATCCCTCGCGCTCCGTCGGGGAGTGGCGCAGCCTGGTAGCGCGTCTGCTTTGGGAGCAGAGGGTCGCAGGTTCGAATCCTGTCTCCCCGACCAATTATGAACTGGCGCGGCCGCATCCGGCGTCACAAAGTCTTTCGACATCGACAGGCTCCCGCATGCCCGGGAACGCTCTCCGGTACCCGGGTCGTCCCTGGGCCGACTTTGCCGGCCGGCCAAATTGTGGACTCGACCGCGCAACTCTGTCACGCCGGTGCAATGGATGCGACTGCTCTGTCGCATGGGGTGCAACTGCCTTTATGGTCAAAGAGATTTCGCCGACCCGGCACGCTCACGTTGAGGGCCGAGACGTCTTTGTGTTCGACGGACTGATCGAGGACGGTGACCTCGCCGCCTATGCCGAGGCCCTTGAGCGTGCGGCGTTCACGCGTACCGAGTTCGCCAAGCCCGAGACCGTAGACTACAAGCATTGGGCAAGCGAGATGCCCCTGGCAAACCTGGTTCGCCTGCCGTTGTGGCCTGCGACCGAAAGCGCGCTCGGCCATGCGCGCCCGGGCGAGACCTACCAACCGTATCGCGCCTACACGAATTACGCAGCTTACGGCGACATGCTTTATACCCATGTCGACTGCGGGCCGGAACAACGGGGGATCACTGCGCTCTGGTTCCTTTCTACACGCTGGGAACCCGAGTGGGGCGGCGAGACCATGTTTTTCGACAAGTCAGGCGACGCCATGTTCTGTGCCAGTCCCAGGCCTGGCCGGCTCGTGCTGTTCGATGGCGCAATCCCGCATGTCGGCCGCCCGCCGTCCCGCATCTGCTTCGCGCCGCGTTACAGTTTCGCCGTGAAGTTCAGTCCGGTTCAGGCGAGCTGACGGGCCAGGGGCCGATCGCGCCTATTTCAAGTTCTGAAGCGTCAATGACAGTGCCCGGCGGCAAACTGCCCCGGTCGCTCGCACTACAGATCAGTTCGTGTTCGAATTGCCCGCAGAATTGCCCTCGGCGGCCGTGTTTGCCGCTTCGGCGTTCATGTTGGCAACTTCGTTGTCAACGAGATTGTCCGTCGTCGCGTCGAGTTCTGCTGCCGAGTTTTCCAGCGCAGCTCCCGCGCTGTTTTCGGTGTCCGCGACATTGATGGTGTCGGGCGCCTTGGCGCATGCAGCCAGTCCGAACAGCGCAGCCAGCACGATCGGGGCAGCGAGGGCAGCGGCGGTCTTGATCATCGATAACGTCCCGGAATGATTCATTGCCACATAGCGGCCACAATTCGTCCGTCAATCATTTGGGCTTGACGAGGGGCTCCGGTGCGTTGGCGACGACAGCCAGCATTGCGGTCCATGCCGCAACATTCTGTCGCAACTGTGCCTTGTCGATGCGCTCGAGCGTATCTTCGGGCGTGTGGTGATAGTCGAAATAACGCGTGCCCGACTGGTTGAGGTCGACGGCTGCCACACCTGACTTGACCAGCGGCGCTATGTCCGCACCGTCGCCGCCCTTTTCGCGCGAGCGAACGATACCGAGCGGGGCCAGCGCGGTCGCCAGCCGGTCGCCGATGGCCGTCGCAGTGTCGGGCAGGTTCACGGCAAAACGCCACACCCGGTCGGCGCCGAAATCCGATTCGGCAGCAAGCGCATGCAGTTCATCCTTGTGCACCGCGAAATAGCCTTGCGCGCCCGCACCGCCGGTCTCTTCGTCACCGAACCAGACGACACGGATTGTCCTGCGCGGGGCCGGGCCGTCAAGAAAGCGTTTTGCTGCCGCAGCGGTAATGGCAATGCCCGCGCCGTCGTCGATGGCGCCAGTACCGAGGTCCCAGCTATCGAGATGACCGCCGACGACGACAAGGCCTGCTGCAGGGTCGGTGCCCGGCACCTCGCCGATGACGTTGCCCGTCTCGGTCATGCCAAGGTCACGCGGAGTCAGCGTCAGGTGGATCGTGATCGGCTTGCCGCGCTGGACCATCCGCGACAGATTGTCCGCGTCCGACGTCGACAGCGCGGCGGCGGGGATGGGCATCACGCCGGTTTCGAAATTCGTCTGGCCAGTGTGGGGGCCTCGACCATGATCGCTGCCGATCGACCGAATGATCATGGCCGCCGCGCCCTTCTTGGCGGCGAGATTGGGGCCGACGAAGCGCGCAGGCCCGAATGCGCCGTAGCTCGACCCATCCTGTGTCGCGACCATCGCGTTGGAAACGAACGCGATCTTGCCCTTAAGGCTGCCCTCGGGCGCTGCCTGTAGGTCACCGAAATTGGCGAAATATACGATCTCGGCCGTTAGTCCCTCGGGCTTTGTAGCGCCCGAACTGCCGAGCGCGGCAAGGCGCAGTTTCTGGGGGAAGGGGCTGACGACTTCGGCCGTCTCTACGCCGCGCACCCACGTCCGCATCTTCGTGGTTTCGATGCGTACGTTCTTGAAGCCGAGCGCTGTCATCTTCGCCGCCCCCCAGGTGCGGGCGCGGGCTTCTGCCTCCGTCCCTGCCATGCGCGGACCGACTTCGGTGGTGATACCCTCGACGATGTCATAGGCGACGTCGTCCTTCAGCGCCGCATCGCGCAGTGTCGCGACCTGGGGGTCGAGTGGCGCGGGCGCAGGAGGGGTTGCCCGCTGCGCGATGGCGGGTGTCGAAACGGCGAGGGCGAGAAAGATGGGGGCCGATTTATGCAAGTTCCGCTTCCCTGAGCTTGTAGAAGGGGTGTCCTTCTCGATCCCCATAGCTTGAAGGAAGGGCAGGGCTTCGACAAGCTCAGGCGGGCGGAAATCTTTAGGCCGCCGGTTTGCCAATGCGTCAGCCACCCCCTAAATGCCCGCCGAATTCCCGCCACACCAGAACCGAAAGCCCCCCTCCGATGGCCGCGCAATACGCCTATGTCATGAAGGACATGACAAAGACCTTCCCCGGTGCCCCGAAGCCGGTGCTCAACAATATCAACCTGCAATTCTATCAGGGTGCCAAGATCGGCATCGTGGGGCCGAACGGCGCGGGCAAATCGACGCTGATGAAGATCATGGCGGGCGTCGATACCGATTTCACGGGCGAGGCGTGGCCCGGCGAGAACATCACCGTGGGCTACTTGGAACAGGAGCCGCAGCTCGACACCACCAAGACGGTGCTCGAAAACGTCAAGGAAGGCGCTCGCGCGACGGCCGATCTGGTTGATCGCTTCAACGCGATTTCGGCCGAAATGGGCGAGCCGACCGACGACACCGATTTCGACAAGCTGCTCGAGGAAATGGGCGACCTGCAGGGCAAGATCGACGCGGTCGACGGCTGGACGCTCGACAGCCAGCTCGGTGTCGCGATGGAAGCTCTGCGCTGCCCGCCAGGCGACTGGCCGGTAGAGAATCTGTCGGGCGGTGAAAAGCGCCGCATCGCGCTCACGCGGCTGCTGATCCAGAAGCCGTCGATCCTGCTGCTAGATGAACCGACGAACCACCTCGACGCAGAAAGCGTAAAGTGGCTCGAGAACCACCTGAAGGAATATGCCGGCGCGGTGCTGATGATCACCCACGACCGTTACTTCCTCGACAATGTCGTCGGCTGGATCCTCGAGATCGATCGCGGGCGGTATTTCCCGTACGAGGGCAACTACTCGACCTACCTCGAGAAAAAGGCCAAGCGGATGGAGCAGGAGGACCGCGAGGAGAGCGGCCGCCAGACCGCGATCAGGAACGAGCTCGAATGGATCCGGCAGGGCGCCAAGGCGCGCCAGACCAAGTCCAAGGCGCGTATCGCCAAGTTCGAACAGCTGGTCGAACAGCAGAAGAACCGCACGCCGGGCAAGGCGCAGATTGTCATCCAGGTGCCCGAGCGGCTGGGCGGCAAGGTGATCGAGGTCGAGAACATCTCGAAGGCCTATGGCGACAAGCTGCTGTTCGAGAACCTGTCGTTCACGCTTCCGGCCGGCGGCATAGTCGGCGTCATCGGCCCCAACGGCGCAGGCAAATCTACCCTGTTCAAGCTGATCATCGGCGATGAGGAGCCCGACACGGGCACGATCGAGAAGGGCAGCACGGTGCGGCTGGGCTATGTCGACCAGAGCCGCGACCACCTCGATCCCAAGAAAAACGTCTGGGAGGAAATCTCCGACGGACTCGATTACATGAAGGTCAACGGCCACGACCAGTCGACGCGGGCTTATGTCGGCGCGTTCAACTTCAAGGGCAGCGACCAGCAGAAGAACGTAGGCAAGCTGTCGGGCGGCGAGCGCAACCGCGTGAACATCGCCAAGATGCTGAAGCGCGGCGGTAATGTGCTGCTGCTCGACGAACCGACCAACGACCTCGACGTCGAGACGCTGGGCGCGCTGGAAGAAGCGATCGAAAATTTCGCCGGCTGCGCCGTGGTCATCAGCCACGACCGTTTCTTCCTCGACCGTCTCGCAACGCATATTCTGGCGTTCGAAGGCGACAGTCACGTCGAGTGGTTCGAAGGTAATTTCGATGCTTACGAAGAAGATAAGCGACGCAGGCTCGGCGATGCGGCGGACAGGCCAACGCGGTTGGCTTACAAGAAACTGACGCGATAAGTAATCAGTCTCGCTCACTGAAATATTCGATTAAGCAGCAGTCGATACAAAAGTTCCCGATACTGAGGGGGGCATTTGTGATCGAGCTTGAACCGTACCAGATAAATCGTGCCTTTTCTAAGGGAAGCGAACGGGCGGCCATTTCGGGCTCCCGATTCGGCGCGCCTGGCTTGGTTCGGGAAGCCGTACGGGAAGCAGAGCGGGCGACTCATCGGTTACGCGTTGAACGCGATACCGAGGCCAGCCGACGGAAGCGAAGCGAACTGGCGCTGGAGGAGTTGAGCCGAAAACCTGCGGACGTCCCGGCTGCGTTGTCCAAGGACCTGTACGAGCCTGCCAGTGGCGCCGTCACGACGCCGTGTGGATCAAAGGCAAAGGCGGTCGAATTGAAATTGGCAATCGAGGCTCACGCAAGGCGTGTCGTGGAACTTGACCAGGCCATCGCCGACGCAATTCTGCGGATCAGATTGCTCAGCGAACCCGACCTATTCATCAACGAGTAGGGGTAGTTGTCAAAACCTTTCCGACGAAGGTGCCCGACAGGAGCGGCGTAATTGTCGGCAACTGAATATCTCGCTCGGCTGACGCGGTCCCCCGCCATGTCCGATACGACTTCAATGCGCTAACTCCTGATCGTGGGCATGCCGGATCTGAACGTCACCGAGCTGTTCCTTGCCGAGCCGTTGGGCGAGGTGTCTGCTGCAAAGCCCAGAAGCTAGCGCGCGACGAGCCGCTGCAATCGAGGGCGAACCCTGAGAAACACAGTGTAAAGGCGTTCGAGAGCGGCCAGTATCCAGGCATTGCGTGCCATCAGACCGAGCGGGCGCAGCAAGGGAATGGCCCGCCACATCGCGGCAAAAGCGGCAGCGCCGTCGAGGATCGGACCGTTCCCCTCGCGCGCGTGGAAGCGGGCGAGCAGCAGCTGGCGGTCGATTGGGCAGGCGGCACCCTCTGGCGCGACGTCGACGAAGTCGATGGCGGCTGTGCCATCAAGCCGCCGCATCAGCGCGATTTCGCGGATGCATAGGGGACAGGCTCCATCGTACCAGACTGTGACAGCGGTCATGTCGCGCGATATGGAACCTTAACCGCTGCTGCGCTAGGCCTTGCCCATGGCCATCGACCTTTCCGAATTCGAGCGCGGCGCCGGTTACGAGGGCGACTATGACGCCAATCTGGCGACCCTTACCGAGCGGCTCTCGCGCATCCAGTCCGCGCACATCACGCGGGGGAAGAGCGCGATCATCGCATTCGAGGGCTGGGACGCCAGCGGCAAGGGTGGCGCGATCCAGCGGCTTACCGCCTCATGGGACCCACGCTGGTACGAAGTCTGGCCGATCGGCGCGCCGACGAGCGAGGAGCGTGAGCGGCACTTCCTGTGGCGGTTCTGGAAACGCCTTCCCGCCCGGGGAGAGATCAACGCGTTTGACCGAACCTGGTACGGCCGCGTCCTGGTCGAGCGCGTCGAAGGCTTTTGCACGGAGGCCGAGTGGAAGCGCGCCTATGACGAGATAAACGAGTTCGAGGCGCAGCAGAAGGACAATGGCGTCACGGTCGTGAAGTTGTTCATGCACGTCACCCAGAAGGAACAGGACAAAAGGTTCAAGGAGCGGCTCGAATCGCCTTGGAAGCGCTGGAAGACGGGCAAGGACGATTATCGCAACCGGGCCCGGCGTGACGATTATCTCAAGGCCTATGCGACGATGTTCGAGCGCACCGACACCCGCTGGGCGCCGTGGAAGGTTATCGATGCCAACGACAAGAAGGCGGCGCGGATTGCCGTGCTGAGCTATGTCGCAGACCGGCTAGAGGCGGCCGTGGACATGTCACCGATGGACGCCGATCCGGAAGTACTCGCGCTCGCGAAAGCGGCGTTTGGCGCTCAATAGTTTCGTTTCCGGCCCGATTGTTGCCCCGTCACCGCTTTTCGCGCATCCCGCCGGAATGAACCCGCCGCGACCCGATACAACTGCATCCCAAACGCGATTGCCTCTATCGCCCTTCGTCGCTTACCCCGCGGCAATCGGGGCGAGCGCCCTGGCCGGAGTGATCCGCGTTGCGGTCGATTCACAACTGCCGCAAGGCTTTCCGTTTCTCACCTTTTTCCCGGCCGTCATCTTTTCTGCCTTCTTTCTGGGGACCGGCCCAGGCATCGTTTGTGCAGTCGCGGGGGGACTGCTCAGCTGGTATTTTTTCCTGCCACCATTCGGAAGCTGGCTGCTCCTGGGCTCGAGCGTGCTCGCGCTGGCCTTCTACATTTTCATCGTCGCGGTCGATATCGCGCTGATCCACCTGATGCGCAGAGCGCAGATTCGGCTGGAAGCATCACGCGCGCTCACCGAGCGGCTTTACGATCACCAGCGGACGATGTTCCAGGAACTGCAACACCGCGTCGCCAACAACATGACGTTCGTTGCCAGCCTGCTTTATTTGCAGCGGCGAAGGGCAGGACCTGAAGGCGCGACCGCGCTGGATGAGGCGCGAGAGCGGATCGAGACGATGGCTCGTATCCACCGCCGCCTCTACGATCCAGCGCTCATCGAGCGTCCGGTTTGCGAGGTTTTGCGTGACGTCGTCACCGACCTGACGAGCGCTGCGGGGCGTGCCGATGTGTCGGTCCAGGTCACGTCAGACGCGCTCCAGCTCGACCTGTCGCGGCTGCTGACGGTGACGATGCTGGTGACCGAACTGGTCACGAACAGCCTGAAGCATGCCTTTTCGGATCAGGGCGTTTGTCGGATTGCCATTGGTCTGGAACAGCGCGGCGCCGACGCCGTCTTGACTGTGTCCGACAATGGACGCGGCATGGAGCTTGCCAAACCGGTCGCATCGACCGGCCTGGGAACCCGCATCATCGAAGGATTCGTGACGCAGTTGCGCGGCTCGGTCGCTTATGAAGACTGCGCGGGGGTGACGGTCAGGGTGACGTTCCCGGCCGCCGGATAGGCGATTGCGACAACCTCGACCTCGACGTCCCCGCCCGGCAGCGTAACGCGCCGCACATCCCCGACGGCTGCACCGCGCAGCGCGCGCGCCATGGGGCTGGTCCAGCTGATGCGGCCGACACCCGCATCGCTTTCGTCCTGACCGACCAGGGTCACGGTCCGCTGGCGGTCGTCCTCGTCTGCGATCGTCACGGTTGCCCCGAACCAGATTCTCGTATGGTCAGTCTGCGCAGCGGGGTCGACGACCGTGACGGCCTTTATCCGTTTCGCAAGGAAGCCGGCACGCCGGTCGATCGCGCGAAGTTTTTGGCGGCCGTAGATATAGTCACCGTTTTCGGACCGGTCGCCGTTGCCTGCCGCCCAGCTGACGATGTCGACGGTGGCAGGACGATCAACGCTCATCAGTTGCGTGTATTCGGTACGCAATGCCTCGAGCCCAGCGGGCGTGATCGGGTCGCTCAACCTGCCGTCCGCTTGCCCAGGTACATCGACAGCGGCGTGTTGCTGCGGACCCGCGCCTTGCTTGGATCGATCAGGTCGTAGACCACCGCATTTTCGAGCACCCGCTGGACGTAACTCTTGGTCTCGCTGAACGGGATCGCCTCGATCCATTGAAGTATATCGACTGAGCCGTTGCGTGGGTCTCCATTCGCCGCGAGCCATTTGTTCACGTTGCCGGCCCCCGCGTTATAGGCCGCGACGGCGAGCGGGTAGCTGCCGTTGAAGCGATCCATCAGCCGTTCAAAATACCAGCTGCCCAGGCGGATGTTATACTGCGGGTCGCTGGTCAGCGCGCCCATGTCATAGGTCGCGCCGATCTTGATCGATGTGTCACGCGCCGTGCCGGGCATGAGCTGCATCAGGCCGCGCGCGCCCGCCCGGCTTAGCGCCGCTCGGTCGAATTGGCTTTCCTGCCGCGAAATTGCGTGAACCATCGTCCAGTTGCCGGCAGCCTCGGCAGGGACCGGCACCACCGGAAAGCCTGCGCGGACATAATCGGCATAGCCGTTGATGCCTGCGCTGCGTCCGATCATGACGGCGAGGTCGGGCCTCGAGATACGCTGCGCCAGTTCGACGGCCAGAACATGGTCGGTGTCGCTATTGGCTGCCTGCGCGATCTGCCGCACGAACAGGGTCTGGCTCAGGTGATCGCCACGCTGCCCCAGAATCTGCGTCGCTCGAACGATTTCCTGGCTGAAGAACGCCTCACGCTGGTTCTGCGAAATCTCGATCCGCGTCATCACCGGGGGGATGGCTGGCGAACGGCCCAGGCGTTCGGCGGCCAGCTGGCCGTAGAACTGGTCGAACAGGGCTGCAGCGCTCGCGTAATAGCTGCGTGCAATATCGCCGCGTCCGGCCGCCTCGGCAGCGCGGCCTGCCCAGTAAAGGCCCTTCGAGCGTGTCTGCGGCGAGCGCGCTGCCCTTGCATAAAGATCGAACATGCGGATCGCATCGGCCGGGCGGCCGAGGCGGTCCATTGCCGTCGTCCCCGCAAGCCATGTTGCATTTGTATATTCGTCGCGCTCGCCAAGGGGGCGATCGCGCACGACGGTGCCGGCGGGATAGGCGTCGTCCACCTGACGCGCGATGTCATAGGCGGTCTGCGGCTGGCCCTGCGCCGCCGCGTTACGCGCCGCAGCGACGAGCGTGTCGAGCCATTTTTCCGCGTCGAGCGGTGGTGCGTTCAGACGACGCGGTGCGGCAAGTAATGACTGTGCCGCATATTCCTGGCCCGAAAGACGCAACCAGTTGACCCGGTCGATCAGGAAGCCGGGGTCGCCCGTTGCACTGGCTGCGACAAAGCTCAGTTTCGTGGCGGCATCCGGGGTTTTCGCCTGCATGGCCAGGCGGGCGTCAAACTGAGGCTGGCGTGACGGGCTGGTCAGCGAGAGCTGGCGGGTAGCGAGGGTAGTCGACCGGCTCCACAACAGGCGCTCCATGCGCGCGTCATGATCGGCCGTTGTCAACAGGCCCGGCCAACGTGCGGCGAGCCGCGATTCGTCATCCGGGCTCAGTACGCCCATGGTCCAGGCGCGTCTCGCGGTGCGCTTTGCGTCGTCACGCCGGCCGATCGCATCGAGCGCCTCGGCGTAGCGCAAGGTTGTCGTCGCCGTCGTCGGCGCATTGCGCGCGAAATAGGCGGCGACCAGCTGCGGATCCTCCGCGTCCGTGCGTAGCGCGCGTTCGGCGGATTTGCGCAGCGCGGCCTCCATCGGCCAGCCGGGATGGGCTATCAGGAAGCGGGCATAGGAGGCAAAGGGCAGTGCGTCCGACTGGCGCAGCGCGTTCCATTCGGAAAGGGCGATGCCAAGGGCCGAATCGTTTACGACACTTGGAGATTTTGGTGCGGCAGGCGCCATGAGATCCTGAGCCGCAGCGACAACAGGTGCGCTGAGAAACACGGCGGATGCGATGAGGCGGGGGATCATTTCCAGCGACATGCTGGACATGCTGGGACATGCGTCCTTATCAGACGCTGAACGTTGTGGGAAAAAGCGGATGGGGCGAACTCTGCTCATCATTCCGTTATGCCGCAGTGCACCACGCACGTGAAGGGAGAAGATCATGTTTTCCGGCTCGATCCCGGCACTGGTGACGCCGTTTCGGGGCGGTAAGGTCGATGAGGCCGCTTTCCGCGCGCTCGTCGACTGGCAGATTGACAACGGAACGGCGGCGCTGGTGCCGTGCGGGACGACGGGTGAAAGCGCGACGCTGAGCTTCGACGAGCATTACCGAGTGATCGAGCTCTGCATCGAGGCGTCGGCGGGCCGGGTGCCCGTTATCGCGGGCTGCGGGTCCAACGATACCGCGACAGCGGTGCGCCACATGGAATTCGCGCGAAAAGCGGGCGCCGCCGCGGCGCTTGTCGTCGCGCCCTACTATAACCGGCCCAACCAGGACGGCGTTTACGCGCATTATGCACACCTCGCCAGCGTCAGCGACCTTCCCATCGTCCTCTACAATGTGCCGGGCCGTACCGTGACCGACATATTGCCGGAGACGGTGGCGCGTCTGGCCGAACTGCCGACGGTCGTCGGGATAAAGGATGCCAGCGGCAACATAACGCGTATCACGGCGCACCGGCTGAGCTGTGGGACCGGGTTCTGCCAGTTGTCGGGCAACGACGACATGGCGCTGGCCTATAATGCCGCCGGCGGTGTCGGCGCGATCTCGGTGACAGCCAATGTCGCGCCCAGGCTGTGCGCCGAGTTTCAGGCCGCGTGCAAAGAGGGGAATTATGCGCTCGCACGCAGTCTGAACGACAAGCTCTATCCCCTTCATGCAGCCTTATTTTCCGATGCCTCGCCGGGACCCGTTAAGTACGCGATGGCACGCCTCGTCGACTGGATGGTGCCCGAGCTGCGTTTGCCGATGACACCGCCGTCCGCCGCCTCGCGCGCCGCCGTCGATGCCGCGCTTGTTCATGCGGGGCTGATCTAACCGCACATGGCACGTCCGCGTCCCGAACAAGTGAAGGCCAAGACCGTCGCCGAGAACCGGCGTGCGCGGTACGACTATGCCATCGAGGATACCTATGAAGCCGGCATCATGCTGACGGGTACCGAAGTGAAGTCGCTGCGTTTCGGGGAGGGCTCCATCGCCGAGTCCTATGCCGAGGTGAAAGGGAACGAAGTCTGGCTGGTGAACAGCAACGTTCCTGAATACAGCCATGGCAACCGCGAGAACCACGAACCGAAACGCCCGCGCAAGCTGCTGCTCAATGAGCGCGAAATCGCCAAGATGCACAAGGCCATATCGCGCGAGGGGATGACGCTGGTCCCGCTGTCGATCTATTTCAACGGGCGCGGACGGGCGAAGGTGGAAATCGCCATCGCCAAGGGGCGCAAGCACCAGGACAAGCGCGAATACGAGAAGGAAAAGGACTGGAAGCGTGAATCTGCACGCATCCTGCGGGACCGCGGTTGAACGCAACAGTCGCCCGGCTCGCGGCACAACTGCCTCCGCGCGCGGTGGACCGCCTCGTCGCGGGAGCCGTTGCCGGCGCTGCAATCCTGTCCGGATGGCTGGTGTACAGAGCAGTGGGGCAGTCCTTCATTGCGGTGGCCTTCACTGCCGCAGTGATCGCGCTCACCGGGCTGCTGGTTCTGGCGCGTCATCTATATCCTTCCGTCCAGCGGATCGAACGCACGACCGATTGGGCGCTGGTTCGCGACGCTGCCGAAAATGGCGAAACGGCGCTTGCCGTCATCGATCGCAACGGGCGGCTGGTCTGTACCAATGCACTGTATGACAGTTGGTTCGGGGCCGTAGCGCCGACCGATCTGATTGCCGAAGCTGGCGATTTCGTCGCTGCGGGTCGGTCAGGCTGGCGCGATGGTGCGGCGTCGCTCACTGCCCGAGTATTGTCGCGCAACGTCGTCGTCGACATATGCCGCAGCGGGCACGCCGACGATTGCCTGCTGTGGCGTTTTCGCGAAGGCAAGGAAGGCAACCCGGCCATCGCCTTGCCGACCTTGCTTGATCAGGGCTGGGGCGACCGGCTGGGGGCCGCGGGTATCATGGTCGCGCTGATCGGCGGGGAAGGGCGGGTACGCACGGCGAACCGTGTCCTTGTCCTGCGCGCCACGGGCCGCAGCGACGCGCCGATTGCCGGCCGCGACTTCGTGACGTTGCTGACGTCGGCCAGCGACGGAACTATCCGGTTTGCGCATGAGGGACTGACCGGCCTGCCGCTGCGGCTACTCCAGATCCCGCTCGATACCGCGCACGAAGATGGCGATCGGATCATCGTGCTGATCGACGACGAGGGGGGCGGCGGAACAGGCACCGATGTGCCGCTGCAAATGCTGCTGTCGATGCTGCCGCTGGGGCTTGCGCTTGCCGATCGCGACGGACGTTTTCTCTATCTCAACGACGCCTTCATCCGGGCCGCCGGAATCACGCCCAATTCGAATCCGGTCTATCCGGGCGACCTGTTCATTCGTGAGGACAAGGCGGCGGTCGCAGACGCCGTGCGCCGATTTGCCAACGGGCAGGCCGTGTCGGGTGACATCGCGGTGCGGTTGAAAGACCGCCCGGATGACCCGGTCGCGCTAACCATTGCCGGCGCTCGGGGTCTGGGTGAAGCGGCTGTGTTGCTGAGCCTGAAAGATAACACCGAGGAATCGAAGCTGCAGCGGCAGGTTGCCCAGGCGACAAAGATGCAGGCCGTGGGCCAGCTCGCGGGTGGCGTCGCACATGATTTCAATAACATCCTGACCGGCATTTTGGGACATTGCGACCTGATGCTGATGCGCCACACCCCCGGCGACAGCGACTATGACGATATTCAGCAAATCAGGAACAACTCGAATCGGGCTGCCGGGCTGACGCGCCAGCTGCTTGCGTTCTCGCGGCAGCAAACGTTGCGCCCGCAAATCCTGCAATTGCCGGACGTGGTTTCCGAAGTATCCAACCTGCTTCAGCGGCTGCTGGGCGAGACGGTCGATCTGGTCATCAACCACGGCCGCGCG
This sequence comes from Sphingomonadales bacterium, assembly GCA_031371635.1. GTDB lineage: Bacteria > Pseudomonadota > Alphaproteobacteria > Sphingomonadales > Sphingomonadaceae > Sphingomonas_O. The sequence goes on from JANMJZ010000210.1 coordinate 13,812, forward strand.
CTCGGCGCCGTGCGCGCCGATCCCGGCCAGATCGAACAAGTCATCGTGAACCTTGTCGTCAATGCGCGCGACGCCATTCAGGCAAAGGGTGACAAGGCCGGACAGGTGACGCTCAGGACCTACCGGGTGACTGCGGACGAAGTGCGTAAGCTTGCTACCGACTTCCTGCCGGTTGCCGACTATACCGCGCTCAGCGTGACCGACACCGGCACCGGCATTGCGCCTGAAAACCTGTCGAAGATTTTCGAGCCGTTCTTCACGACTAAGGATGTCGGCAAGGGAACGGGCCTCGGCCTGTCGACGGTTTATGGCATTGTGAAGCAGTCGGGCGGGTTCATTTTTGCCGATTCCGAACTGGGCCAGGGCACGACGTTCTCCGTGTTCCTGCCGGTCCATCATGATACTGAGACGAGAGCGCCGGCCGTCGCAATGCCAGCGGCAAAGCCCGCCGAGCTTTGGGGCAGTGGCACCATCCTGCTTGTCGAAGACGAGGATATGGTTCGGGCCGTCGCCGAACGTGCCCTTGTACGTCACGGTTATACCGTGCTGACGGCAGCGCATGGCGAAGAGGCGATGGCCATCCTGAATACAGGGACGAAGATCGACCTCATCGTGTCCGATGTGGTCATGCCCACGATGGACGGTCCGACACTCGGGCGCGCGGCGCGCGCGGAATTTCCCGAGCTGCCAATTCTGTTCATGTCGGGCTATGCCGAGGAACAGCTCCGCAAGACGATCGACCTCGACCGGATGGGGTTCATTCCAAAGCCTTTTTCCGTGAAGGCGCTGGCCGAGGCAGTCAAGGCGACGCTCGCCCTCTGACGAGCAAGGCTCATTTTTTTCTGTTCCATACTTGTTCTATGAGAACAAACGAGATACGAAACCGAAATGGCGCGTTGACCCGATGCGCCGAGCGGTTAGGAGGAACGGCAAATGGCGGCTCAGCTGAAGGTGATTGGCGGCGATATGGCAACGACAGCAACCACGGACCGGCAGCGCGCGCTGGAAGCAGCACTGGCGCAGATCGACCGCGCATTCGGCAAGGGCTCGGCCATGAAGCTGGGCTCGCGCGAGGCCATGCAGATCGAGGCGGTATCGACAGGGTCGCTCGGGCTCGACATTGCGCTCGGCATCGGCGGCTTGCCGCGTGGTCGTATCGTGGAAATCTTCGGGCCGGAGTCGTCGGGCAAGACGACGCTGGCGCTACATGCCATTGCCGAAGCGCAGAAGATCGGTGGGACGGCCGCATTTATCGATGCCGAACATGCGCTCGATCCGGTTTATGCCAAGAAGCTGGGCGTTAACATCGACGAGCTGATCGTGTCGCAGCCGGATACCGGAGAGCAGGCGCTGGAGATTTGCGACACGCTTGTCCGGTCGAACGCGATCGACGTTCTGGTGATCGATTCGGTTGCCGCGCTCGTACCCCGCGCCGAGATCGAGGGTGAGATGGGCGACAGCCATGTCGGCCTGCAAGCGCGCCTCATGTCCCAGGCCCTTCGCAAGATTACGGGTTCGATCAGCCGTTCACGGTGCACGGTCATCTTCATCAACCAGATCCGCATGAAGATCGGCGTGATGTACGGATCGCCGGAGACGACGACGGGCGGCAATGCTCTCAAATTCTATGCGAGCGTCCGTCTCGACATCCGCCGCACCGGCCAGATCAAGGATCGCGAGGATATCGTCGGCAACACGACCCGGGTGAAGGTCGTGAAGAACAAGGTCGCGCCGCCTTTCAAGCAGGTCGAGTTCGACATCATGTACGGGCAGGGCATCTCCAAGGTCGGCGAAATCCTTGACCTGGGCGTCAAGGCAGGAATCGTCGAGAAATCAGGTGCGTGGTTCAGCTATGACTCGATCCGCGTTGGCCAGGGCCGCGAGAATTCGAAGACGTATCTGACCGAAAATCCCGAAGTTGCCGAACGCATCGAAAAAGCGATCCGTGCCAAGACCGACGATGTCGCCGAAGCACTGATGGTCGGCCCCAGCGCCGACGACGACGCGTAAGGCGGCGTCATGGTGGCCCGCATCGACTATGTCGAACTACCGGTAAGCGACGGCGCGGCGTCGAAGGTCTTTTTCGAGACCGCGTTCGGCTGGGTACTGACCGATTATGGTCCTACCTATGCCGCGACGACGACGGGTGACGTCGATCTTGGGCTGGATAGCACGCCGGGGGAAACCGTGGCCGCACCGCTAGCGGTGATCCGCGTCGACGATCTCGACGAGGCGCGGAGCGGTGTGCTGGCCGCCGGCGGCGAGATCACGCGCGACATATTTGCGTTCCCGGGTGGGCGGCGGTTTCATTTCCGCGAGCCCGGCGGATGCGAACTTGCTGCGTGGGTTACCGAATAGCGCGCGCTGCTGATAATCTGTGATAGGCGTCCTGTTCCAAGGGGAGCGGAGACGATGGCTTCGGCTGAAAAATTTGCGGGCGACGAATGGCGCGGACGCGTCGGCGTGAGCTGGGCTGCGGAATGGGTTCGCACGGATCGCAGTTTCGGTCGGCTGACGGGCGAGCTGGTCGAGGCGCTGAAGGCGGCGTTTCCCGTGGGTAACGCCAGGCAATACCCTCGCGTCCTCGATATCGGTTGTGGCGCAGGCGAAACGGCCTTGCGTCTTGCCAGCGAGCGTCCCGATTTGCACCTGACGGGCCTCGATCTGTCCCGGGACTTGATCGAGGTTGCGAAGGAGCGCGGTGCGGCCGTGGATAACCTTTCGTTTCATTGTGGCGATGCTGGCAGCTGGCATAGCGAGGTGGTCTTTGATGCCGCACTATCCCGCCACGGTGTGATGTTCTTCGACGACCCGGTTGGCGCTCTTGGCAATCTGCGCAGTCTGATGAACCCCGGCACGCCGTTCGTGTTCAGCTGCTTTGCAGCACGCGCGGACAATATGTGGGCGAGCGAACTTGGAGAGCTGATCGGCGCGACGCCGCCCGCGGATCCATATGCACCGGGGCCGTTCGCCTTTGCCGATCCGCACCATGTGCTGCGGATCCTCGAGGCAGCCGGCTGGCAGGACGCGGTGCCGGAGCGTGTCGATTATGACTATGTGCCTGGCGGGGGCGAGAACCCCGTTGCCGACGCAGTGGACTTCTTCAAACGGATCGGCCCGGCAGCACGGCACATGGCGCTGCTCGACCCTTCGGCGCATACAGCGCTGGAGCCCCTGCTTGAAGCCTGGCTCGCCGCGCATGTCGAGGAAGGTGAAGTTCGTTTTCCCGCTGCTGCTTGGCTGTGGCGGGCGACAGCGTGACGGCGCCGCCCGCGCCTTCCATCTCGCTGATCGGCGCGCCGTCCGATTGCCATTCGTCGTTCATCCGCGGTGCCGCACATGCACCTGCGGCCATCCGCACGGCACTCGTGAGCGACCATGGCAATGCCGCAGCCGAATCTGGCGTCGAGCTCGGCGTCGACGTGTGCATTCGGGACATGGGCAATGTCGCGTTGGCCGACACGCTGGATGCGACCGCAGTTGACGACGGTCTGCTTTTCGATGCGGTGACTAGGGCTATAACGGAGGGCACGATGCCCATCGTCCTCGGCGGCGACCACGCGATCACAGTGCCGGTCGTCACCGCGCTTACAAATGCTTATGGTCCCCTGTCGATCCTGCATTTCGACGCCCATCCCGATCTCTACGACAGTTACGACAACGATCCGCGCAGCCATGCCTCGCCATTCGCGCGCATCCTCGAGGCAGGGCACGTCCGGCGGCTCGTCCAAGTCGGCATCCGCACGATGAACCGTCATTGCCGCGAGCAGGCGGCGCGCTTCGGCGTGGAAGTGATAGAGATGCGGCATTTTGCGGTCGACGCCGTGCCCATTCTTTCGGGTCCGCTCTACATCACCATCGACATGGACGGCTTCGACCCCAGCTTCGCGCCCGGCGTCGCGCATCTCGAGCCCGGGGGCCTGTCCGTGCGCGAGGTGCTTGCCGTGCTCGATCGGCAAATGGCGCCGCTGGCAGGGGCTGATATCGTCGAGCTTTGCCCCCCGCGCGACCCGACCGGGGTTACGGCGGTCCTGGCTGCCAAGCTGGTACGCGAACTCGCGGCAATCTATGCCCGCAACGGAGGTGCATCATGATCAACCGGCGACAAATACTCGCAACGGGCGGGGCAGGGCTGGCGCTCGCGGCCCTTCCCGCCTGGGCCGCAACGCCAGAACTGAGCTCGATCACGGGCGCCGTGCCGCGCATCGGCACAGCCGAACGGTTGGCAAGGATCGCCAAGGCGCAACGCCTGATGCGTGCGAACGGCATTGGCGCCATCCTGATCGAGGCCGGGTCGAGCCTCGACTATTTCACCGGCGTGCAATGGTGGCGAAGCGAGCGGCTGACCTGTGTCGTGATCCCGGTCGAGGGGACGCCGTGCATCGTTACCCCGTTTTTCGAAGAGCCGTCGATCCGCGAAACTCTGAACGTCCCGGCGGACGTCAAGGTTTGGCAAGAGGACGAGAGCCCCGTTGCGCTCGTCGCGGCGTTCCTCAGGTCGCGGGGGCTGGCAAGGCAGCCGGTGGGGATCGAGGAAACGGTGCGCTACTTCGCGAGCGACGGCCTCTCCCATGCGATGCCAGAGGCAAAGCTGGTCTCCGCCAACCCGGTCGTGCGCGGCTGCCGGATGATCAAGACGGCGGCCGAGATCGCGCTGATGCAGGCCGCCTCTGACGTTACGATGGGCGCCATCAACCATGCAATTTCTCGTACCGAAGTGGGCATGGCACCGGCCGATATCCGGGCATTGCTGCTGTCTGCGACCCGTGCGCTCGGCGGCGACGCGGACGACGGCGGGCTGGTGCTCCTCAATGAAGCGAGTGCCTATCCGCACGGCTCGAAGTTGCCGCAGCGCGTGACGAAGGGCGGTGTGATCCTGATCGACATCGGCTGTTCGGTCGGCGGCTATCAGTCGGATATCTCACGTACTTTCGTGCTGGGTGGCGCCAGCGCAGAACAACGCAAGGTCTTCGGCCAGGTTCAGGACGGGCAGCCGATCATCATCGCCCTCAACAAGATCGACAAGGCCGACGCCAACCAGGATCGGGTCAAGACCGAGCTGTCCGAGGCCGGCGTCATCGTCGAGG
>JANMJZ010000231.1:0-2907 GCA_031371635.1 Sphingomonadales bacterium
CCCGCGATCTTCGTCGTCCTTTATCCGGGGCTGGGCGGACTCAACGTGATGCGCCTTGCCAGCCCCGAAAGCGCGATTCTGTCGGCGATCATCTTCAACGCACTGATCATTCCCGCGCTCGTTCCGCTCGCGCTGAAGGGCGTGAAGTACCGCCCGGCGCCTGCCGGCGACCTGCTGGCGCGCGCAACCTGGCTGTCTACGGTATCGGCGGGCTGATCGCGCCGTTCATCGGCATCAAGCTCATCGACCTGGCCGTCAGCGGCCTCCACCTCGCCTGAGGACCTCGACATGTTTACCGAAATTACCCGCGCCCTGCGTCCCGCCATTGTCCTGCTGCTGCTGTTGGCGGTCATAACCGGCCTCGCCTATCCGGCACTCATCACCGGCATCGCGCAGGTGGCGATGCCGGAACAGGCGAACGGCAGCCTGATCCGTGACGGTGATCGCGTGATCGGCTCGTCGCTGATCGCGCAGGGCTTTGCTGGTCCGGGCTACTTCCACCCGCGCCCCTCGGCGGCGGGCAAGGGCTATGACGCGAGCGCTTCGGGCGCGACCAACCTTGCGCCAGGCTCAAAGGATTTGCGCGACGCCGTTGCTGCACGTGTTGCAGAGGCGCGCGCTCAAGGAATGACCGGTCCCCAAGTTCCACCTGACCTGGTCACCACTAGCGCCTCGGGACTCGATCCCGATTTGAGCCCCGAGGCGGCTTTTGTCCAAGTTGGCCGGGTCGCAGCAGCGCGGGGCCTGGCGCCGCGCAAACTTCGCCGCCTTGTCGACAACGCGGTCGAATTTCCGCTGCTTGGCCTGATAGGCGAGCCGCACGTCAACGTGTTGCGACTGAACCTCGCGCTCGACCGCCTCGACGGTCAATCGACAGCCCGACCGCAAGTCGGCTAACGGAGGCCGATGATCAACGCGCGCCCTTCGCCTGATGCGCTGCTCAAAGCCGCAACGCGCGAAGCACGGGGGCAGCTGAAGATTTTCCTCGGGGCGGCTCCCGGCGTCGGCAAAACCTACGAGATGCTGCGCGAGGGTGCGGAGCAATTACGCGATGGTCGCGACGTCGTGGTCGGCATCGTGGAGACGCACGGGCGAACGGAAACCGAGGCCTTGGTCGGGCCCTTCGAGGTTATCCCGCGTCGCGCGATCGATCACGGGGCGCATCGCCTCGACGAATTCGACCTCGACGCGATGCTCGCGCGCAAGCCCGAGGTCGCGCTGATCGACGAGTTCGCGCACACCAACGCCCCCGGCAGCCGCCACCCCAAGCGCTGGCAGGACATCGAGGAACTGCGCGACGCAGGGATCGACGTGCTGACCACGCTCAACATCCAGCACGTCGAAAGCCTGAACGACGTGGTCGCCGGGTTCACGCGCGTCCGCGTGCGCGAAACGGTGCCCGACGCAATCCTCGACGATGCCGAGATCGAGATCGTCGACCTGCCGCCCGATGAGCTGATCGAACGGCTGAAGGCAGGCAAGGTCTATGTCCCGCACGAAGCCTCGCGAGCGCTCGGGCACTTCTTCTCCAAGTCGAACCTGTCGGCGCTGCGCGAACTGGCATTGCGGCGTGCCGCACAGGCCGTCGATCGCTCGCTGCTCGATCATGTGGCAACCACCGGGGAAGTCGGCACCTGGGCCGCAAGTGAACGGCTGGTCGTCGCGGTCGGGGACCAGGCGGGGAGCGAAGTGCTCATCCGCTCGGCCAAGCGGCTCGCAGACGCCTTGCGCGCGCCCTGGACCGCGGTCGTCATCGAAACCCCACGCACGGCTAATCTGTCCACCGAGGCACAGGCAAGGATTGCGGCGTCGCTGGGTCTCGCAAGCAGCCTTGGCGCGGCGATTGCAACGGTTCCCGCCCGCACTGTCTTCGAAGGACTGCTTACTCATGTGCGCGACGCACGCGCGACCGCGGTCGTCATCGGCAAGTCACGGCGTAGCTGGTGGTTCGAACTGCGCCACGGTTCGGTCGTCGACCGGCTCGTTCGCGCGCTTGACGACGTTGCCATCCACGTCCTGCCGATTGCGGCAACGCGCAACGGCAGCGCGGAGCAGCGCGGGGCGCGGCGACCCGCGACGCAGGGCATCCTAGCAGGGCTGTCGCTGGTCGCGATCACGACGGTCGTCGCTCGACTGGTGGCACCGCTCGTCGGCGCGAATGCCGTCGACTTGCTTTACCTGCTCCCCGTCATTGCAACGGCAACGTTGTTCGGTCTGCGCGCGTCGATCGTCACGACGGTGGCCGCCGCGCTTGCCTATAATTTCTTCTTCCTGCCGCCGCTCTACACCTTCACCGTCGCCGACCCGCAGAATGTCGTCACGCTCCTTGTGCTGACGATTGTCGCCGTGGTCGCCAGCCAGCTCGCCGGACGCTTGCGGCGCGAGGCGACCATCGGCCAGCGGACCGCAATCGAGAACGCCGCGCTTGCCGCCTTCGGCCAGCGGCTGGCCGCCGTTGCTGACGAACAGGGAACGGCAGAAGCAACCTGCGAGGAAATTGCCCTCGTTATGGGGGTGAGCACGATATTGTTTCTGGAACGCGGCACCCACCGCGTCGTGGTTGCCGGACATCCGGACCTGCCCGTGCTGGGACCCATCGATACCACCGCTGCCGACTGGAGCTTCGACCGTCGCGAAAAGGCCGGGCGCGACACGGGCACGCTGACGGCCAGCGACTGGCAATTCCACCCGCTCGAGACGGCTCTCGGCGTGCTCGCCGTCCTCGGTGTCGCGCGCGACGGGCCGGGCAGCCCGATCCCGCCCGAACGCCAGGTGCTGTTCACGACGATGCTGGGCCAGGCCGCACTCGCGCATGAGCGGCTGAAGCTCGAGGCGCAGACCCGCCAGGTTGGCGAACTGCAGCAGCGCGACAACCTGCGGGCCACCCTCATTTCGTCGATCGGGCAC
>JANMJZ010000243.1:0-3386 GCA_031371635.1 Sphingomonadales bacterium
TGCCCGGCTGCAAACGGGTTACCGCACCGGTGGTTTTGCGGTCGCCAGAGGTGTGGGGCGTATTGCCGATTTCAAGCCCGATTCCATTGTCATGGGAGAGGTCGGCCTTCGGCGGGTGGGCGCCCTTCATCATGGACCGACGCTTTCGATTGCCGCATCTTATGCCGATTGGACGGGCATCCAGGCCGACCTGATCAGTGCGCGGGGACTGCCGTATACGGTCAACTTGGGCAACGCGCAGCTTGCATCAGTCGAGGGCTCTGTCGACTGGGAAGTCTTCAGCGGTCTTTCCGCTGCGGGGTCAGCCCTGATGACGCATAGTCGCCTCGTCGGCCAGTTTGTTCAGCAACCCAATCGCAGCAATCAGCACCTCCCCGACACGCCGGCCTTTTCGGCGGGAGCCGGTATCCGGTATCGCTGGGCATGCCGGGCTGCGGCTTGCAGTGCCGCTGCGGACTATCGTTACACCGGACCTTCGGTGCTCGGGCCCAATGCGCTTCTCGATGTAAGCCAGGGCGACTATGCAACATTAGATGCCCGGGCAAGTTTGACAGTCAGGAAGTTTGTCTTCTCATTAGACGTTGAGAACATCACGAATAGCCGAGCGAACCAGTTCGCCTATGGCAACCCGCTGACCATTTCTGCCCGTAATCAGGTTGCGCCGCTCCGCCCCCTGTCGGTGCGCTTGGGGGTCGCTTTCTCGCTTTAAGTTCAGTGGGATGCGCGAAGAGTGGGTGCTCTGGGCCACTTCTGTCATTTCTTGACAACAAAAAACGATGCTTTGTTTTGGTGATCATCAAGAGTCCTCTGGCGACAGCCGACCCCTTCCCAATCACTCAGGCCATCGATACCGCAAAAATAGACTTTTTGGCGTTTGCTAACCGCACGCGGCTATCCGCTTCCGGCGTGCGCCCGACGAAAAGCGCGTAAGTCAGCGAAGGGCGGGTTTCAGGAAAACCGAATGCTATGCTGACCTGCCGGAATTGGGGCGGTAGCAGAATGGCAGCGTATAGCAGCGGAAGCAGGTTGGCCGACGTGCCTGTGATCATGCACGTCGATTTGGCGCGCGATGCGGAACATCGTCCTCTCCGGGTTGTTTCGCGTACGTCCCGATCCGCAACGACGAATTGGGCATCAGGAGAGACACCAATGAAACGCTCGATCACGACGGCCTTTGCGGCCACGATAGCATGCGCCGCGCTGACCCCCGCCATGGCTCAGATGAATAGCATGGCACCTACCACGGGCGGCCAGCAAATGGGCACGATGTCGCATACTGAAATGCACAAGACGTCGACGACTCGCACGACGACTACCAAGCCTGCAGTCGTTGTCCGACACACGCCGCGTCGGCACCATCATGTTGCAAATCGCACGGTCCACCATACGACGGTAAAAGCAACATCGACGTCCACAGAAGTCAAATAAGCAGGTGCCGGGCGTTCGATACACGTTGCGCGTCCGGCATTTTTTGGGTCGACCAATTCACCCTTCAGGATGCAGGGATTTTGATTTCGTGGCGATAGCAAACCGATCGATGCCCACATGTATCGCGGCGTTGGCTTTGTCGGCCTGCGCATTCATCGCACCGCCACCTGGCAAGCCGATTGCAATCGAGAGCGAGACGATCCGGTATGAGACGGCACCGTGCTTCGGCGCGTGCCCGGTATTCGCAATCGTTATCGCGCCAGATGGCAGAGGGACTTTTGAGGGCAAGCGCTTCACGACCGTGACGGGGATCAGAGCTTTTGAAGCTACGCCGGACGCCTATCGCGCATTTGCGGCACGGCTCGCTCGCTATCGCCCGACACAAGGCGAGCTACTTTATCAGCCGGGAACGCCCCTCTGCAAAAACGCCCCTACTGACATGTCGGGTGTGGACATCGTGTGGAGTGAGCCCAGCGGCGCCAGCCAGCATCTCAATGTTTATTATGGCTGCGGGCCGCTCGAGATGCGCGACGCGCTTCGTACCGCGCCCGCAGTCCTACCGATCGAGGCGTTCCTCGGCGGTCGACAAGTACACGTCTTCCGAGGCCAGCACAGTTAGCACTGCTCGAATTAAGCCGTGGCTTCATCTGGAATTTCTCGCCTTAGGGCCTCGATCTCGTCCTCGGTCTTACGCTCGATCCCGGCTATTTCATTTCGGGCACCAGTCTTGGCGATGATGAGCTCGTCGATCTTGAGGTGCACGGCGGCTTCCGACCGACGCTGCTGATTAAGGACCATCTGGGTAAGCGTGATAGCGAGCACGGACAGGATCAATGTCAGGGTATTTTCAGATTGCGCGCCGCCGACGAGAAACCAGACGGCACAGAAGATCCCCACGACAAGAATCGCAAACGGGTGACCCGCCAGATTAGCGACCCGGTCGCAAAACTGGCAGCCGATGAGATAAAGGCGTCTGGACAAAGTCATGGCTTCTCTCCCGCGACATTAAGTGGCGTCGCACTGTAGCCCCGATGCCCAGATGGACGAAGAGGAGCGCGGCGATTGTCACCGCGCTCCGCCGGACTTCGTTCGTTTCTAAACGATCAGTCGTCATCGTCGTCGTAGCGCCAGTCATGACTGCGACGCTGCTGTTCCCAATAATAGCGGCGCTGCTGCTCTTGCCACTGCTGCAGTCGCCACTGGTACTGTTCCCACTCGCGCTGGTACAGCCGCTGCTCGTAACCATTGTTGTACCGGTATCGCCGTTCGAATTGTGGACGATAAATTTGACGGCCGCTGCGGTCGTAATAGTAATCCTCGTCGTAATCGTAGCGGTTGTAGCCGCCGTTCCCGAATGTCAGCGTGACCCCGCCGTAGCTCTGAGCGATAGCGGGTACTGCAGCAGATGCGGCAACCAGGGCAGCCACGATGGCTAATCTGCGGACCATGACAAATCTCCTTTGCTAGGCTCGCTGCTTACCTGCAGCGACTGTTGTTGCGTTCGATTGCCCGCCCCGCCAGCGCGCCACCACCGGCACCCAGGATCAGCCCGGTTGTGCTTGGTTGATTGTAATAGCCGCCTCGACCAACTTCCCGGCCGAGCAAGCCACCCAACACAGCGCCTAGGACCGCGCCGGTCGTGCCGGAACTGCACCGCTGCCCCTGATAGTAGGAGCGCTGCTGGGGATAGCTGCCGCGATATGCGTAGTTGTCGCCGCCGTTGTAATATCCGTTCGAGCGATACGGCTGCGCATAGCGACGCTGCTGCTGGTAACGCTGATAGGCTTCCTGCTGGCGGTAGTTCTCGTAGCGACGTTGGTGGTCGCTGTGGCGTTCGTCGTCACGCCGCTCGTAGCGGTCGCCCTCATCATGCCGATCGCTGCGATACGACTGTTCATACCCGTCGCGGCGGTATTCCTGCGCAGCTGCTGGCACTGCGCTAACGCCTGCAATCGCCG
>JANMJZ010000249.1:0-8332 GCA_031371635.1 Sphingomonadales bacterium
ATGGGCGCTGATATCGGTCACATGCTGGGGTCCGCCGCGGCCATGGTGCGCGCTGTACCAGTCGAAATCCTCCGATTTCTTGAAATAGGGGAGGACGTCGTCCCATCCCCAGCCCAAATTTCCGAGTGCTTTCCACTCGTCGTAGTCGCGCGGCTGGCCGCGGACGTAGACCATCGCGTTGATCGATCCCGAGCCCCCGATGACCTTGCCGCGTGGCCAGTAGCTGCGCCGCCCCCCCAGTGCCTCGACGGGTTCAGTATCGTACATCCAGTTGATGCGCGGATTGAAGAAAGTGCGGCCGTAGCCGATCGGCATCTGGATCCAGATCGACATGTCGCTGCCGCCAGCCTCCAGCAGCAGCACTGTCGTCTTGCCATCCTCGGTCAGCCGATTCGCGAGCACGCATCCCGCAGTGCCGGCGCCGACAATGATATAGTCATATTCGTGGGTCACGACACTGGATGCTGCGTCATTTCGAGGTGCAGCATCGAGCCGGTATAAGGGTTGGCTCGCGCGACTTCCTCGTTCAGTTCGATGCCGAGACCCGGTTCGGTCGAAGGGATCACATGACCCTGTTCGAACCGGATCGGCGTGCGCAGGATCTCGCTATGGAAGCCGCCCCATTGCTCGATACTTTCGAGGATGAGGAAATTGGGCGAGCAGGTCGCGATCTGGATGTTCGCCGCGCCCACCACTGGTCCGCAATAGAGATGCGGCGCGATCTGGACGTGGCGCACCTCGGCCATGCCGGCGATCTTCTTGGCCTCGAGCAGCCCGCCGACCCGGCCGAGGTTCATCTGGAGGATCGCCGCCGCCCCGCAGTCGAGCAGCCGCGCGAAATCATATTTGGTCGTCAGCCGCTCGCCCGTCGCGATCGGAATGCTGGTCGCGCGCGCGACCCTGGCCATTTCCTCGGGCGCGTCGGGCGGCACGGGCTCTTCGAGCCACAGCGGATCGGCGGGCTCAAGCCGTTTCGCCAGGCGGATCGCGCCCGCCGCCGTCATCTGGCCATGCGTGCCGAACAGCAGGTCTGCCTTGCTGCCGACCGCGTCGCGCAATGTGCGCGCAAAGCGTTCGCACAGGTCGAGCGCCTCGAGCGAGAGTTGCCGACCGTCGAACGCGGAATAGGGGCCCGCGGGATCGAATTTCAGGGCCGTGAACCCCTGGCCCAGATATTCGGCAGCGCGCGTCGCGGCGAGATCGGGGTCATGATAGACGTCGGTTGCGTCGCCGGGGCGCGGATAGATATAGGTGTAGGCGCGTAGTCGCTCGTGAACCTGACCGCCGAGCAGCTTGTAGACCGGCTGGTTCGCTGCCTTTCCCACGATATCCCAGCACGCCATTTCGAGCGCGCTGAGCACGCCCATAAGCGTCAGATCAGGGTGCTGGGTGAAGCCGCTCGAATAGACCCGCCGCCACAAGGTTTCGATGTCATGCGGATCATTGCCCGCCGCGTAGCGGGCGAACACATCCTCGATCATCCGGGCAACCAGGTGCGGCTCGAACGGCACGCAATAGGCTTCGCCGATCCCCGAGATGCCGCATGCGGCCGTCAGCTTCACAAAGACGAAATAGCGGCCGCCGAAATGGGGCGGGGGATTGCCGACGACGAATGTCTCGATGTCGGCGAGTTTCATGCCGGGAAAAAGCCGTTGACGACCTTTACCTCAAGGAAGTCGTGGAGCCCGTACTCGCCCCATTCGCGGCCGTTGCCGGACTGCTTGTAGCCGCCGAACGGGGACTCATAGCCCTGGCCTGCGCCGTTGATGTGGACGCTGCCCGCGCGGATCGCGCGCGCAACACGGCGAGCGCGCTCGAGGTCGCCGCTCTGGACATAACCGGCAAGGCCATAGGGCGAGTCATTGGCGATCGCGATAGCTTCGGCTTCGGTCTTAAACGGGATCATGACGAGCACCGGGCCGAACACTTCCTCTTGCGCAATTGTCATGGCGTTGTGGACGCCGGCGAAGACCGTGGGCTTCACGTAATAACCGCGGTCGAATCCATCGGCACGGCCTACGCCACCGGCAACGGGCATTGCGCCTTCATCGATGCCAGCCTGAATGAGTTTCTGGATCTTGCCATATTGCAGCGCGCTGACCACCGGACCGAGATGCGAACCCTTTTCAGTTGGGTCGCCGAGCCGCGTTTCCGACGCCACGCGCGCCGCGATTGCCACGGCCTCGTCATAGACCGAAGCCTCGACCAGCATCCGAGTAGGTGCGTTGCAGGACTGCCCTGCGTTTTCGAAGCAATGCTTCACCCCGCGTATTACCGCCGCTTCCAGATCGCTGTCGGCAAAGACGATGTTTGCCGATTTGCCGCCCAGTTCCTGGCTGACGCGCTTGACGCTATCGGCGGCGGACTTTGCCACCTGAATGCCCGCACGGGTGGAGCCGGTGAACGAGATCATGTCGACCTGCGGGTGGCTGGTCAGCGCATCGCCGATGCCCTGGCCGGTGCCGTGGATCATGTTGAATACGCCGACGGGGAAGCCGGACTCATCGATGAATTCGGCGAAGAGCTGGGCGGACAGCGGCGCGACCTCGCTGGGTTTCAATACCATCGTGCAACCGGTGACCAGCGCCGGGCCGACCTTGGCCGCAAGCTGGTTGATAGGCCAGTTCCACGGCGTAATCAGCACGCAGACGCCGATCGGCTCATGCACCAGATTGGCGCTGGGCGCGATTGCCCGCTCCCACGCCATGGCGCGTGCGGCCCTGATCGTTTCCTTGAGATGGCCCGGACCGCACTCGGCCTGTGCGTTGTACGACAAGTCGTAAGGCGCCCCCATCTCGGTCGAGATCGCCGTCACCATTTCACCGTAGCGCCGCTCGAAAACGGCAATCAGCTTTTCGACGAGTGCGATCCGCGCGTCGAGCGAGAGGGCTGCATAGCCATCGAACGCGTCGCGCGCGGCCGTCACAGCCAAATCCACATCGTCGGCCCCGCACAGCGCGACGGTTGCAGCTCGTTCCTCGTTCGCCGGGTTGATTGCGTCGACCACGGCTGTCGAGGTGCGCGGGAGGACCCAGGCGCCGTTGATATAGGATTTCAGCATGATGTCCTCAAACGTAGCCGATGGCGCGCTTCTGGTCGGCGATGATGTGCTTGGCAGCCATGAAATAGTGGAACGCCGCCCAAAAGCCGGTTGGTGCTAGGACGAGGAGTGCCAGCCGCAACGACGCCGCGTCGGCGCCGGCCGGTCCCGCGAACCAGTCGCTGAGCAGGCCCACACCCTGCGGTGCGACGATCAGGTTGAAGACATTCGCGATGAGCAGGGCGACGGCACTGAACATCGCCCGCATTTTCGGCGGGGCGAGGTTCTGGCCGAGCGCGAAGGCCGGACCGATGTAGAAATAGATTGCGGGAATGAACAACCACCACATCAGGGTCGCGAGCGGCAGCGAGTGGGTATAATAGGCAATGATCGAGGGCACGGTCGCAACGGCGGTAACCCCGCCGAGCAGCCAGACGATCCGGCGCGGATCGACGAACGATGGCCGCGCAAGTAGCCATGCAGTCAGCAGCGAGGCGGCGATCCCCATTACCAGATGGATCGGCCCCACGACCGCGCCCGCTGCGCCGACATCGAGCCCATAGGTTCGCTGGATGAAGGTTGGCGTGAACCACATGAGGCCCCAGCCCCACAGCGCCGATACGCCACTGCCCATCAGCACATGAACCGCCGATTTCTGGCTCACCAGAAACCGGAGCGTATCGCCAAGGCTGGGCGTATCGTCATTGCTTACCGCGTCGAGGCAGCCGCGCTGTGGTTCCTTGATGGTCAGCATGATGAGAGCCGCAAGCAGGATGCCGGGAATGCCGAGGACGAGGAATGCGGCGCGCCATGTGTAGGCGTGGGCGACCGCACCGGCCATGTCGGCGCCGAGCCAGGCCCCGATCGGGGCGCCGAGCGCGAAGATCGTCAGCGCCATCGGGCGACGACTTGCCGGGAAATAGTCGCAGACGATGGAATTGCACGACGGCGTTCCCCCCGCCTCGCCGATGCCGACGCCGATACGCGCCAGCAGCAGATCGAAATAGCCGCGCGAGAGCCCGCACAAGGTGGTCATTGCCGACCAAACCGTAATCGAAATCGCGAGAAGACTGCGCCGGTTCCACCGGTCGGCAATCCAGGAAAGCGGAATGCCCATGATCACGTAGAAAAACGCGAGCGACACGCCTGTCAGAAAGGCGACGCCGCTGTCGGTCAGATGCAGTTCCAGCCGGATCTGCTCCAGCACCGTCGACATGACATAACGATCGGCAATGTTGATCGTGTAGGCCAGCATCATGATGAAGAGCACGTACCAGCGCACCCCCACGGACGGCAGCTTGGCCTCGTCGATCGTCGCTCCCATCGTCGGTGCAAGTGCCATGGTCAGTCCTTCATGTCGCTGAGAGTTCGGGGCCGAGCGCGGCCCGCAGCGGATCGAGCCAAGGCGAAAAGTTCTTCCACTGGTCGAGCCCATCGCGGAAGATCGGCTGGCGGACCTGTTCGGAACTCGGCGTGCGCACGCTGCGCCTGGTCTTGTGGAAGTCGACGCAGGCCGGCTCGAACCCGAGACCGCAATAGTCGAGGATCCGGCGTACGCTGCCTTCCAGGTCGTCGATCACGTCCTCGTGCTGCACGCGCAGAACACGACCGGGCAGCACCGCGTCCCAGTGCTCCATCAGCTCTACATAGGTCCGGTAATAGCGGGCGATATCTTCGATCCCGTAGGTGAACTCCTGCCCCTGCGCGAACAGTTGCTTGAAGTTGCTAAAGCAGCACGCCATCGCGTTGCGGCGGGCATCGATGATTTTTGCATTGGGCAGGATGAGGTGGATCAGCCCGATGTGCCGGAAAATGTTCGGCATCTTGTCGATGAAATAGGGGCGGCCCAGAGCCCGGTTGGGCATGGTGTCGGCGATATATTGTTCGCCAAAGTTGCGGATCGCCGTCGCGTCGAGTTCGGGCAACACACCCGGGTAGCGGGGCTCGTCGAAATTGATTTCACGTCCCTGCAATTCGTGAACGATGCGCTGGATGTCCGGTAATTCCTGCGTGCCTTCGATGAGGCTGTGCGAGGCTAGGATCTGTTCGATCAGCGTCGATCCCGAACGGGGAAGGCCGATTACGAAGATCGGCGCGGGGTCGTCCAGTCCCCAGCCGGTGCGCTCCGCAAAGAATTCTTTCGTGCATACGCGCCGCTGTTCGCGCGTATTGGTCTCGAAAACCTCGGGCACGTATCCGTTGCCCGCGCGGTGCAGGGTGCTCCCCCGCGTGTAGCACGCCCATGATCCGGCATAGTCGCCCTCGTCCTCGAGTGCCTTTCCGAGGGCATAGGCGATATGGACCCGGTCGTGATCTGCCGTGTTGGGATCGTCGAGGCGCTGACGCATGACCGCAATGGACTCAGGCGCGAAGCGATAGGTTTTCAGATTGGCAAGGCTCCACCACGCGTCGCCGAAATCGGGCCTGTCGGCCGTCGCCGCCAGATAGGCAGCGACCGCCTCGTCGGTGAGGCCTTCGGTTTTGAGCGCGTGGCCCAGCCACAGATTGAAATCGGCGCGATGGAGTCGAGCCTCGGGCGTGTCGCCCGTCGTCTCGCTCAGCATCTGGCGATACACGGGAATCACGCCTTCGAAATCGCCCAGCCCGACCTGGATCGTCGCCGCCTGAATACGGTTCGCATGATTTGCCGGATCACGATCGAGCAGGGGCTGAAGTTCTGCACGGGCCTGCGGGAATTTATGGCGGGCGATGAGGACTTGGACGTACTCCTGACGCGCTTCATGATGAGCCGGCACCATGGCCAGTACACCGGCATAAAGTGTCTCGGCATCGTCGAGCACGTTACGCATATGGCCGATCTGCGCGAGCAGCCGCATTGCTTCTGGGTGATCCCCTGAATCGAGCAGGAATTGGCGTATCAGAGTTTCGGCCTTGTCTACCTCGCCATCGCTGAAGAGCGTTTTTGCGTAGACGATCGGCGGTGGCAGGCTGGTGAGATGTGCGAAATGGCGTTCTGCGAGTTCTGCTCCGGCGATGTCGCCGGTCATGCGGCACAGGCCAGCGAGCATGTGCCATCCCATGGTCAGGGCCGGATTTAGCGCTACTGCCGTTCGCAGGTCCGCGATGGCGGAGGGTGCATCCCGCCTGGCGACATGGCACAGACCACGTTCGAGATACATCTGACCGAAATTGGGATGAAAAGTATTCAGCTTTTCGAGCAAAGTCAGCGAGGCGTCGGTTTGCTTCAGCATCCGCAGCGAATGAGCGGCAGAAACCAGCAGGTCCCGGTTCGATGGGTTAGCGCGGAGCAATCGGCTTGCGCTGGCCTCCGCCGCGGCGTGGTCGCCCTTGGCCTGAAGGAGATGGATGGCCCTGATGTCGGCTTCCTGCGGCGAGGTGGGCCGCGGGAGAATCTGGGTCAACTCGGATTTCGACAGGTCAACTTGCGTCGCCATTACCCACTTTCCTGTCGGCAAACGCCGCGACTGTATCAAACGCGCGGTGCTGCCAGAAGGCAAGGGGCGGCGCATTCGACACCGCCCCCTCCTTTCTGATCATCGGCAGTCGATCACAGCTTAGTGGAGATCTTGATGCCGTAAGTCAGCGGACGCACGACGGTCGACGTCTTGATATACTGCGACGAGTTGGTGAACGTCGACGCCTGGCTGTTGAAGATATTGTCGCCGAACAGGGTCACGGTCCAGTTGTCGCGGCTGAAACCGATCTGTGCGTCCGCCAGTGCATAGCCAGGCATCTGGTAGCGCAGTACGGTTGTGGCCGGGACGATGATGCCGTTTGGACCGAGCACGTTGCCATTGCCAGGAACATCACCCGATGGGTAGGTCGCGGGCTGGTTGAACTGGGAGCCGGTGTAATTCATGCCGGCGCCGATGAACCAGTCCATGTCCCCCTTGCCCGCCCACTCGTAACGTACTCGCAAATTGCCCTGGAACTTCGGGCTGAACGGCGTGATGCTGCCAACGTCGCCGAAAGGGCTCTGCACGGGCAGGGCAATCGGCTTGCCCGCCGCATCGAAGCCGCCAAAGCGCGACGTCAGGCACTTGCCGAAGTCCGACGCCGAAGGGTTGTTGACGATGAAGCAAGGTGCATTTGCCTGCTTGCTTTCGTTGTAGGTCGCCGAAGCCTGGATGGTCAGCCCCGGGTACGGGCGGGCTACGATCTGGGTTTCCAGACCCTTGATATGGTAGGTCGGCCCGTTCGTTGCGAACGCCGTATTGCCGAAGCCAGCCGCGGGGTTGAAGAATCCGATCTGGATCTCCTTCCACTCCATGTAATAGGCCGAGAGGTTGAAGGTCACCTTGCCGCCGAAAAGGTCCGTCTTCACGCCCGCTTCATAGTTGGTGAGATTATCCGGAGCATAAGCGGCCGGCACCAGCAGCTGGAAGTTCCGCCCAAAACCGCCGTTTACAGTGGTGCCTTTGCCTGCCGCGTCCAGGAAAGGCAGCTTGGGATCCTGCACACGGGACGAAGGTCCGCGATTGAATGCACCCGGCCGAAAGCCTTGGCTGAACGTGGCGTAAAGAAGCGTACCGGGCTGCGGCTTCCAGGTAATCGTCCCCTTGCTGCGGAAGCCCTTGTAGGTCGACTTCAGGCCAAGGGTATCGAGGTTCGATCCGGTCGTGCAGACCGGCACCTGATAGCACCCGCCATTGAACGACGAGTACACCGACCCCTTCTGGTAGTTGTCGTAGTAATAATAGCGAGTGCCTGCCGTGAGCGTCAGGTTCGGAAGGATATCGAAGTCCACCGAACCGAAGAGCGCGTATTGCTTGTAGCCACGGGTAATGTCCTGGCCGAAAGCAACGCCGGCCGCGCGCGGTCCCGCCAAGTTCAAGGTTGCGCTGGCGTTCGGTGCGACGCGGCCGAGACAGGATGTGCCAGCAGCCTTCAGCGCTGCAGCGGTCGAGGTCAGTCCGCAGTCGGGGATGGTCTTGTAGGACCAGTCCATGTTGTCCTGGATTATGAAGTTCTCGTAAAACGCGCCGGCAATTGCGCGGATCCGGCCATCGTCGGGCGACGAGATTCGGAATTCGTGGCTTTCGTGCGTGTTACGTACCTTATCCAGCCAATAGCTGTTTGGCTCGTAACAGAAAGGCGCTTGCCCTGCGCCAAAGTAATAGTTTGCGCCGCCAGTGCACTGATAGAAGATGCCGTAAGTGGCGCGAGCGTAGTTGGTGTAGTCACCCTGCTGTGTGATATGGCGCTTAAGATAAGCGCCGGTGTAAATCAGCTTAAAATCACCGATTTTGCCATTCACCGTCCAAGCCGTGTTCCAGTAATCGTCCTTGTTATACTGGGGTGAAAACAGCG
>JANMJZ010000256.1:0-3679 GCA_031371635.1 Sphingomonadales bacterium
GCTTCCGTACCTTCGGTCGCGGTGTCGCCTTCGCTCGACTTGAGCGCCGACGGGGCAACCAGCGTGGCGATGGTGAAGTCGCGGTCGGTGATCGCGCTTTCCACGCCCTTGGGCAGGGTCACCGAAGAAATGTGGATCGAATCGCCGACATCGGTGCCGGTCAGGTCGACCTTGATCTCGTCGGGGATTTCCGCCGCATCGCAGACCAGTTCGAGCTCGTGGCGCACGACGTTGAGCACCGCACCGCGCTTGATGCCCGGCGATGCTTCCTCGTTCGTGAAGTGCACCGGCACCTGGACCGTGACCTTCGCATGCTCCGAAATCCGCAGGAAATCGACATGCAGCGGCCGCTCGCTGACCGGGTGAAACGCGACGTCCTTGGGCAGCGTCCGCACGGACTTGCCGCCCACCTCGATCATCACGACCGAATTCATGAAATGGCCGGTGTGCAGCGCTTTCAGCAGCGCCTTTTCTTCGATATGGATGCCCATAGGGGCTTCGCCTGCGCCATAGACGACGGCAGGAACACGGGCCTCACGACGCAATGCCCGGCTGGCTCCCTTACCCGCCGTCTCGCGCGCTTCGGCCGACAGGGTCAGCTGATCGCTCATTTTCATTCTCCAAATGTTGCACCCGCCGCGCCTCCAGGGATGTCAAAGCGACGGGGAAGCGCGCGCATAGCGGGGGAAGGGCGGATTTGCAACGCCGAAAGCCCGTGGGATCACTGCACCCGCACGACCTTGAACCCCCGCCGCGCCAGCAGGTCCTCGACCGAACCCTTGCCCGCCAGATGCCCCGCGCCGACCGCGATGAACACGGTGCCCGGCTTCTTCATCCGCTCGCCGATCCAGCCCGCCCAATTGTTGTTGCGCCGGTGGAGCAGCACGTCGGCCAGTTCCGGCGACAGCTTCATCTCGTCGTCGAAGGTAAGCGCGATCTTGCGCACGTCGCCCGCCTTCCACGCCGCAATCATCACCGCGAACTCCTTTTCCGCATTGGCGGTATCGTCGGCAATGCTGGTGAGGAAAGTGCGCTGGGCCTTTTCGGGCAAGGTGTCGAAATACCCCAGCTGCTGCTCTGCGGTCTCCAGCCCGGCGACCGGCTTGCCCATCTTTTCGAAAGCACTGGTCAGCTGTGTCTCGGCGCCATCGGCATAGCTCAGGTTAAGCTTAGCATTGATCGCCGACGAAATCGTCAGCGCCGCGGCCCAGCTTTCCAGCCCGTCGAGATAGGTGAGCGGCAAGCCACTATCGGCGATCACCTTCTGCAACTTCGCCCGCTTGGCCTGGGGGACCCTGTCAAGCAGCGGCGGCAGCCCCGGGCTGCGCGCTAGCCGCAGCATCACCGCGCCCAGCTTGGCCGGGTCCTTGTCGAGCGCGACTTCGAGCATCAGCCGCTGCGAAGCGGACATGGCCTTCGTCATTTCCGGCGTGGTCCACTGCAACCCTTTGGGCAGCAGGTGGATCGTGCCGAACAGATAGATCGTCGTGTCGGCGTCGGCGACTTTCCACAGGGCTGGGCGGGCGGTTGCGGGGGCCTTGGCCTCGGTGCCGGCACAGGCAGCAAGGGCGACGGCAGTGACGAGGGCAGAGAAAATGCGGTTCATGGCGGCGGCGCATAGCCGATTGCTTGACCCGCCGCGACCCCCACGCCAAAGCCGCGCGCGTGTCAAAGCCACTTTCTTTCCAGCGCCTGATCCTGACGCTCCACGATTACTGGAGCGCGCGCGGGTGCGTCATCCTTCAGCCCTACGACATGGAAATGGGGGCAGGGACGTTCCATCCCGCGACTACGCTGCGCGCGCTTGGTCCCGATCCGTGGAACGCCGCCTATGTGCAGCCTTGTCGCCGCCCGACCGATGGGCGCTACGGCGAAAATCCGAACCGCCTCGGCCAATATTACCAGTATCAGGTGATCCTGAAGCCCAGCCCGCCCGACATGCAGGAGGCCTATCTCGGCAGCCTCGACGCCATCGGCATCGACCCGCGCCTGCACGACATCCGCTTTGTCGAGGACGATTGGGAATCACCCACGCTCGGCGCCTGGGGCCTGGGCTGGGAAGTTTGGTGCGACGGAATGGAAGTCACGCAATACACCTATTTCCAGCAGATGGGCGGTTATGACTGCAAACCAGTCGCGGGCGAGCTGACTTACGGCCTCGAACGCCTCGCCATGTATGTGCAGGGCGTCGACAGCGTCTACGACCTCGCGTTCAACGACACGGGCGTGACCTATGGCGACGTCTTTCTGGCCAACGAGCGCGAGTCGTCCGAATACAGCTTCGAAGTGGCCGATACCGAACGGCTGTTCGACGGCTTCCGCAAGGCCGTGGCCGAAAGCGAGCTGTGCATCGAGCGCAAGCTGCCCATCCCGGCCTACGAGCAGGCGATCAAGGCCAGCCACATCTTCAACACGCTGCAGGCGCGCGGCGTGATCTCGGTGGCTGAACGCCAGGCCTATATGGGCCGCGTCCGTGATCTTGCGAAGGGCGCGTGCGCAGGCTGGATGGACAAGAACGGGTGGTTGGTATGACCGACTTCCTTCTTGAACTCCGCTCGGAGGAAATCCCAGCGCGGATGCAGGTGAAGGCCAAGGAAGACCTTGCGCGCTTGTTCGCCGACGAAATCGCCAAGGCAGGCCTGACTGCCACGACGATCGAAGCTTTCGCCACGCCCCGCCGCCTCGCGCTCATCGCGCGCGGGCTGCCTGATGAAACAGCGGCCGTGAGCGAAGAGCGCAAGGGCCCGCGCAGCAACGCGCCGGAGCAGGCGCTCGCCGGCTTCCTGCGCTCGACCGGCCTGACGCGCGACCAGCTCGTCGAGCGCGACGGCGTGTTCTTTGCGGTGATCGACAAGCCTGGCCGCCCGACTGCCGGCGTTCTCGCCGAAGCGATTCCCGCCGTCGTTCGCGCCTTCCCCTGGCCGAAATCGATGCGCTGGGGCGATGCCTCGCTCAGCACCGAAAGCCTGCGCTGGGTGCGCCCGTTGCAGGGCGTCGTCGCGCTGTTCGGCGATGACGTGGTCCCGTTCGAGATTGACGGTATCGCTAGCGGCGCCGCAACCATGGGGCACCGCTTTCACCACAGCGGACCCATCACGATCGGTAGCGCCGCCGACTACATCGAAAAGCTGCGCGCCTGTCACGTCATCGTCCATCTGTCCGAACGCACCACGCTGATCCGCGACGGTGCCCGCGCGGCTGCTGCGGCCGAGGGACTGGTGCTGGTCGAAGACGAAGGGCTGGTGCTCGAAAATGCGGGCCTCACCGAATGGCCGGTCCCGCTGCTGGGCCGCTTCGACCCCGATTTTCTCGGCGTGCCGCGCGAAGTCATCCAGCTGACGATGCGGACCAACCAGAAATACTTTGCCTGCACCGACGCGGACGGCGACCTGGCCAACGCCTTCGTCTGCACCGCCAACCTCGACGCGACCGACGGCGGCACCGCCATCGTCGCGGGCAACCGCAAGGTGTTGGCGGCACGGCTTAGCGACGCGAAATTCTTCTGGGAAAACGACCTGAAGGTTCCGCTCGCCGATCAGGCCGCGAAGCTCTCGCAAATCGTCTTCCACGAAAAAACTCGGCACCGTCGCCGACAAGGTCGACCGCGTGGCGAAACTGGCGCGCTGGCTGGTGGAGAGCAACATCATCCCCCTCCCCGGCGGGGAGGGGTCAGGGGAGG
>JANMJZ010000299.1:0-26072 GCA_031371635.1 Sphingomonadales bacterium
AGATCGAGATCGACTGGCGTTTCGAGGAAGCCGCGCACCGATCGCCGGGCAGCCAATGCATCGCTGACGCGCATGGTCATCTCTCCAATTCGTCTTGCGCGCGGCGCACGCATGGGCGATTGAAGCACAAAGTTGACGTAAACGGAAAGGTAAAGAGGATGGCCGAAGCCTATATCGTGGACGCGGTTCGCACCGCGGGGGGAAAGCGCAACGGCAAGCTGATGGGCTGGCACCCGGTCGACATGGCGGCCGCCACGCTCGACGCGCTGGTTGCCCGCGCGGGTATCGACGGCGCCGCCGTCGACGACGTTGTCATGGGCTGTGTCATGCAGGGCGGCGAACAGGCCGGCCAGGTCGGTCGCAACGCCGTGCTCGCTTCGAAGAACTTGCCCGACAGTGTCCCGGCCGTCTCGATCGACCGCCAGTGCGGATCGTCGCAGCAGGCAATGCAGTTCGCCGCCCAGGCAGTGATGTCGGGGACGCAGGACATGGTCATCGCGGCGGGTGTCGAGAGCATGTCGCGCGTGCCGATGGGCTCGACCGCGATGCTGTTCATGAAGGAGGGGCTGGGCAACTACAAATCGCCGCGCCTCGAGGAGAAATATCCCGGCATCATGTTCAGCCAGTTCGTCGGCGCCGAGATGATCGTCAGGAAGCATGGCTTCAACCGCGAGATGCTCGATGCCTATGCGCTCGAATCGCACCGCCGGGCAGCAGCGGCGACCCAGTCGGGCGCGTTCGACGCCGAAATCGTGCCGCTCGACATCGAAACGCCCGAAGGCACGCAGAGCCACCGCACCGACGAAGGCATTCGCTATGACGCAAGCCCCGAGAGCCTTGCCGCCGTCAAGCTGTTGCAGGAAGGGGGCAGCATCACGGCCGCCAACGCCAGTCAGATCTGCGACGGATCGAGCGCGGTCCTGATCGTCAACGAAGCCGCGCTGAAGGCCCATGGGCTGACGCCGATGGCACGGATCCACAATCTGACCGTGACCGGCGGCGACCCCGTCATCATGCTCGAGGAGCCGCTGTTCGCAACCGACCGCGCGCTGAAGCGGGCCGGGCTCAGCATCGACGACATCGACCTGTACGAAGTCAACGAGGCGTTCGCCCCGGTCCCGCTGGCTTGGATGAAGCATGTCGGCGCCGACCATGCCCGGCTGAACGTCAACGGCGGCGCCATCGCTCTCGGCCATCCGCTCGGTGCCTCGGGCACCAAGCTGATGGCGACGCTGGTCCATGCGCTGAAGGCCCGGGGCGGGCGTTACGGGCTGCAGACGATGTGCGAAGGCGGCGGCATCGCCAACGTCACCATCATCGAACGGCTTTAAGGCTTTCCCCTTTCCCTGAAGGGGAGAGGGGCAAACTGAAAAAGGGAAAGACTCAATGATCCTCGACAATACCGTTTCCGCCGTCGTCACCGGTGGCGCCTCCGGCCTTGGTGCCGCCACCGCCCGCGCGCTTGCCGCCCGGGGCGTCAAGGTCGCGATCTTCGACCTTCAGGAAGGCAAGGGCACCGAAGTCGCCAACGAGATCGGCGGCATCTTCTGCGAAGTGAACGTGACCAGCGACGACAGCGTCGATGCCGGCTTTGCCAAGGCGCGCGCCGCGCACGGGCAGGAGCGTATCCTCGTTAATTGCGCGGGTATCGGCAATGCGATCAAGACCGCCAGCCGGTCGAAGGAAGACGGCAGCATCAAGCATTTCCCGCTGGATGCATTCAAGTTCGTCGTCGAGATCAACCTGATCGGCACCTTCCGTTGCATTGCAAAGTCGGCAGCGGGCATGATGACGCTCGACACGCTGGGCGACTTCGGCCAACGCGGCGCGATCGTGAACACGGCATCGGTTGCGGCAGAGGACGGCCAGATCGGCCAGGCGGCCTATTCGGCGTCGAAGGGTGGCGTGGTCGGCATGACCCTGCCCATCGCGCGCGACCTGATGAACGAGGGCATCCGGGTCAACACGATCCTGCCCGGCCTGTTCAAGACGCCGCTGCTCGCGGGCCTGCCGGAAAAGGCGCAGGAGTCGCTTTCGGCGTCGGTCCCCTTCCCCAAGCGCCTCGGCGAGCCCGCCGAATATGCGCACCTGGCGCTGACGATGATCGAGAATGACTATTTCAACGGCGAGGACGTCCGCCTCGACGGCGCCCTGCGGATGGCACCGCGCTAAATCAGGTCTTCTTCGACCCGATGTTGACCCATGCCCCAGGACGCGTGCCGTCGTCGGGCATGGGCACGTCGCCTTCCTCGTCGGCGCCGAAGGTTTCGATCGCCTCGCCGCCGTCCTGCGCGGCACGCATCCGTTCCTTGCGTTTCCTCAGGTTTTCGCGGAGCGCCGCAGCGAGCGCGTCGGGGTTTGCCTTGGCCATGCTTGCACAATAACCCCACGCGCCTTGACGGGTCCACACGCTTTCTTCATAGGCCCGCGCCTACCTGCAATGACACCCGCCGGTATGCTGCCGTAGCTCAGTGGTAGAGCGCATCCTTGGTAAGGCTGAGGTCGTGAGTTCAATCCTCACCGGCAGCACCATTTTTCGTCGGGTCGGCGGGCGTAGCGTCCCCCGTAGCAGACGATGGCCCGGTCCGGCTTGACCAGCGCCGGGGACGAGTGCTCAACTCCGTCGCTATGGTCCAGGTCATGCCCGTCGACGCACCCGCTGTAGTTGCCGTTGCGCTTGGATGCGATGCGGCGCTGGCGCAGCTTGTCGCCGCCAAGGCCTCCTATCGCCATTATGCTGCGCGCACGACGATCATCGGCGGCGACGCGCTGCCCGACCAGCTCTATGTCCTGATCGCCGGGCATGCACGAATGCTGGCCTATGCCTTCGACGGTCGGCTGGTCGTGATCGAGGATTTCACGACGGGCGCAATTTTCGGCGAAGGCAGCCTCTTCGAGGGCGCAGCGGCAATCCACGAAGTCGCCGCTGTCGACCCGGTCGAAGCCGGGGCGTTCGAACGCCATGTCTTTCTGGGGCTGATGGGTAGTTACACCTGTGTCGCACTCGCGGTGTCCCGCCTGCTCGTGGCGCGCCTCGGCGCGACGACGCGCCGGCTGGTCGAAGGTGCGACGCTATCGGCGGCAGGAAGGGTGCACGCCGAATTGCTCAGGCAGGCACGCGCCAGCCCTGACATGACGATTCGCCCTGCCCCGGTCCTCGCCTCGCTAGCCTTGTCGGTACAGAGCACGCGTGAGTCCGTATCGCGGGCCATAAGCGCGCTGCAAAAGCGCGGGATCATCCTGCGTGACGAGCATGCGCTGACCATCGTCGCGCCGCACCGGCTGGAAGCGCTGATCTACTAAGGCGTCAGCGCAAACAACCGGCCGCCATCGTCGAGCTCGCCGATCCATTCGGCATGCGGGGAACGCGCCCCGAACACTGACAGGGCGGACGCGAATGTCTCGCTGACCGTCACAACCCCCGGCATCGCGCGCGCCGAAATGCGCTGCAGCTCGACGATTGCCGGGCCGACAAGCGCGGGCGGCGCGTCGAGCCAGTGCGCCAGCGCATAATGTCCGGCGATGCACATCGGCAGGGCGGTGCTGTGGTCCGACAGGAGCACCTGCGCGAACTGCCAGGCGGCGGCCGGATCCTGAAACCCCAGGATCCGCGCATTCCCGGCAGACAGTACGATGTCCGGCTGAATGGCCATCCCACGGATAAATGCCTGCAGAGGCAGCAGCACCGCATCGACGGATTCCGCAAAGGCACTGTCGTCGAGACTGTCGAGACCTGCAAAATTTATCATGAGCATGGCGGCAAGGCGCCGGTCGGCCCGCCCTTCCGGCGTCGCCCGCGCGCCCGACGGCGGCACGTCGGCATCGCGCGGACAGGCGACGAGTTCCTGGGGAAAACGCGTTGCTGCCCAGCGCAGACCGTCACGCGCGGTGGCAAGGCCGGACCCGAAGGGCGCCGGCCCCTCGTCGACGACGAGCAACTGCATCGCTTCACTATCCAGCATGCGCGCGTTGAGCACAGCCGATCCCATGGCGACATCGGCAGCAAGCGCGGTCGCAAGCGGTTCATAATCACCGCTGACACGCGTCAATTCCCGCACGCTGGTCGCGGCATCGAGGCAAGCCTGAAAGCGATTCGCCCATTCGGGGGCATAGGCGGCGATTGACTGGCTGCGAAATGTTTCTACCGGGACCGGCAGGACGAGGTGAAGCTCTGCCCCGGCTGCCAGAAGGGCCTCGGCAATGACGATGTCGGCTCCCGCAGCAAGCGCGCCATAGCCGAAACCGATGCGGTTCGCGGTTATCAGGCGCGACACGGTGGCGCCGAGGTCGCTGTCGGGCGCAACGCCCAAATGCCCGGCAAAATGCAGGGAGCGCGGTGGGCGGAACCGGTCGAGCCATGAGTCCGGCGCGCCGGTCTCTGCCAAGATGAGCCGCAACTGGCGCAATGTGGAGGCGTGATCGGTCCAGCCATCGGAATCCGCGTCAAATGCCTCGTCGAGCGCGGCCTCGGCAGCGATCGCATTGCCGCAGAGCAAGTGCGCCTCCGCGCGGGTCGCGGCCAGGTAATAGGGGGTCTCGGCAATTGCGGTGTCGGACGCGAGCCAGTCCAGCAGATCGCGCGCAAGTGCGGCAGCTCTCGCGGGATCGCCCGCCAGCAGCGTCAGCGTCGCCACGTTGATGCGCGTGTAAGGTTGCGGGGCGAGCTTGTCGGCTGCGGCATAGGCTCCGGCAGCTTCGGCCAGCGTCGCAACTCTTGTTCCGGGCGGCGCCCTCAGAGCCAAGTCCTTGAGCAGCCGTCCCTTGACGGCGAGCGCACCGGGGTCGTCCCGCCGCGCCTCATAGCCGCCCGCAAGAAACATCGCCTGTGCATGGTCCAGGCTGCCCGCGCGGGCCGCAGTGATGATCGCCGACAGACTGGGCGTGCCGGCGAAGGAGGGGATCATGGGCATGGCAAGGACTTCACGGCAACGGAGCTAGCAAAACGCGGCGATCATGACGAATCGAAGGAGCCTTGCCGGGTCGCGCGGCAAGGCTCCTTCACCCGGTATACTTCGCCGGGTAACTCAAACTCTTATTTGCCGCCGGGCAGCTTGTTCATGTCGGCAATCGCGACCTGCTGCCCGCCGCGTCCGGCCGTCCGGACGAGGCGCAGCGCTTCGATCTGACGCGTCGCATCGGCGACGGCCTTGGTGAAGCAGCGCTTTGCCGCCATCGAGCGGCCGAGATCGCGGTCTTCGTCAGCGTGGCAGATCTGGGCTGCCGTGGAGCGGGCCTTGCGGGTCAGCGTGGCCACGCCCTGGGGGCTGGACAGATCATAGCCTGCGGCCGTGACTTCGACAGACGTCGTGCCCTCGGGCGTCGACTGCGCCAGTGCCGGGCTGGCGAAAGCGGCGATGGCGGCGGCGACGAGGGTGAGGTTCTTGAAAGTGTTGGTCATTGTCGTGGTCCTTTTGCTCGAATGGTGCCGGGGTGGCGAAATCCGGATTAGGCCAGAGCAGACCGGGACACGCGTGACGGCCGTCACGCTCGCGTTACGTTTTTTCGGAAAGGCAGCGTGACGATTGACCCGCCCTTGTCCGGGTATCTACGGTGCCACCGTGACTGTTGCGCCGATCTCCCCTGCCAAAAGCAGCAACGACGATGCGACGCGTGCGGCAACAAGCCGGCCGACGCTGAACATCGGCGTCACCGGGCATCGGCTCGAACGGCTCGGGGATCTGGACACCGGCCAGCTCGACGCAACCATCTCGACCGTCCTTGAACGGATCCAGTCGGCTGCCGATAGTTGCGGTGCTCCCATGCTCGCCATGATCAGCAGCATTGCCGACGGCGCCGACAGCATCGCGGCGCGCGCAGCGCTGACTCGCGGATGGGCACTCGATGTCGTGCTGCCCTTCAGTGCCGAAGACTATGCAGCCGATTTTGCGGAAGGTCCGGCGCGCCTGGCCTTCGATCAGGAGCGGGCCTCGGCCCGTTCCGTGTTCGAGCTGCCGGGCGAGCGGGACGCCGGCGGCGATGCAGCCGTCGCCTACGAACGCGCCGGGCGGGTCGTGCTGACGCAAAGCGACATCCTGATCGCCGTGTGGGACGGAGAGCCGTTGCGCGGGCGTGGGGGCGCAGCGCAGATCGTTGCCGAGGCCGTCGCCGCCGGCATTCCCGTCGTCCGCATCGATCCGCGCGCGCTGGACGCGCTGGAGCTGCTCTGGTCGGGGCTGGAAGACCACGACCTTGGGCAGCACACGGTCGATACGGTGCCGCGCCAGGGGCTCGAGGCGCTGGACCCCCTTGTCCGCAGCCTGGTCACCATGCCCGACGATGACGGACCTGCGGGCATG
Organism: Sphingomonadales bacterium; assembly: GCA_031371635.1. Taxonomy (GTDB): domain Bacteria; phylum Pseudomonadota; class Alphaproteobacteria; order Sphingomonadales; family Sphingomonadaceae; genus Sphingomonas_O. The sequence continues at coordinate 6,297 of JANMJZ010000299.1, forward strand.
ACGGCGCCGCGCTGGTCCGCTGGATTTGCCTACCCGCTGTTCCTCATGATGTTAGGCATCCGGCGCGTTCGTCGATCAGATATCTTGCGACCACGCCCCGCTGCGGGCGACGCCTCGCCTGAGCAAGGCGGCATGCCCGGCCGCATCAAAACCTGCCTCAAACCCCATTTTTCGCGCGCCGATGCAGCAGCCGCACATGCAGCACAGCTGTTCCGCAGCGGCTATGTCATGAACTTCACCTTTGCGGCGCTGGCCGTCATCCTGTCGCTGATGAGTTTCGTGCTGCCATCGGGGGCGAAACCGGTGCTCGTCGGTCTGGAGCTGGCGACCATCGGCACCATCCTGCTCGTGACATATGCCGGCAATCGGGCGGGCTGGCACCGACGCTGGCTCGACAATCGCAATCTCGCCGAGCGGCTCCGCTGCCTGAGCCTGTCGTGCGAACTGGGCGATCTCGACCTGCGAACCGACAGCGCCGGGTCGAGCGACTGGGTCGGCTGGCAGGTGCGTGCGACCGCCCGCGCGCTCGGGCTGCCGTCCGCACGGGTCGATGCGACTTACCTCACGAGGATAAGCAGTGCGCTCGTCGCGCTGATCGATGGGCAAATTGCCTATCTGTCGGCCGACGCCGAACGCATGCACTTACTCGAACACAGGCTGCACCGGCTGGGGCTGTTTCTGTTTGGCGCGACCGCGCTCATTTGCGTCCTCACCCTGACGCTGAAGGCCGCGTCCGGTATGGGCTTGCATCTTGCCGCAGAGCCCGTCGAACATTCGATCGCTACCTTGCTGACGATCGGCAGTGCGGCCCTGCCCGCGATGGGCGCCGCGATCTACGGTATCCGCATGCAGGGCGAGTTCGCCGGGATCGCCGAACGCAACGAAGCGCTTGTCGAACATCTGGAAGTGCTCCGCCGCGCGATCCGCGCCGACATACTCGATTTCGACACGCTTCGCCGACGCGTCCGCCGTGCAACCGACTTGCTGACCGCCGATCTCGACAGCTGGCTACAAACCTACCACGCCCGGCCGCTCGCGCTGCCCGGCTAGGTCCGGATCAATGGCCGCCGCTGCTGCCATGGATATCGACTTTGTCCTTGGCCTTGGCGCCCGTCATGTTGCCGCTGGCATTGGCCATGTTGGCGCTGGCGTTCATCATGTTATCGCTGGCGTTCGTCATGGCTGCCGACATGTTGTTTTCGGCCGTTATCTCGGTTGTCGCGGGGACCACCGGTTCGTTCGCCTTGGGCTTTGTGCACCCGGCGAGCACGACAAGTGACGACGCGATCAGGAATCCCGCTGTGAGTTTTTTCATGATTTACTCCCCAAGTGACGGGGTGCAGTTAATCAGCCGCAAGTGACTTTAGCAAAGCCGAAATCGCCCGCTTCAAATCCGGGCGGGCGCGGATCGGAACCTGCCGTTCGGCACTGCCCCCAAAACTCGATTTTCATGCAAAACCGACGGCGCATTGTCGAGCGTCGCGCATGACCGACTGCCCCGGCCGTACTCACGGCCGGGGCGATCCGTCATCAGTGGCCGCTACTGCTGCCATGTGGATCGGTGCTGTCGTTCGATCCCGAAGCGTTGCCCACCGTTGCCGCATTGTCGTCGCCACCGCTGCTGTCGACCATGTTGCCGGTGCCGTTCGCCATCGGTGCTTCGGTGTTGTTTTCCGCCACTGGCTGTGTCGTTGCCACATTTTCGGTCGCGCTCGGTGCCTGCGTGCTTGTGCACGCGGTCAAGGCCACAGCCGATGCCGCGATGAGAATTCCCGTACCTAGCTTCTTCATGACTTAGCCCCCGTTCATCGTTACGGCTCCAGACTAGTCGAAACCGAGCAACTTTAGCAAAGCCGAAAATTGGGGGCGGGTGCGCAACGGGTCGAGGAAGGGGTCGGTCGCCGCATAGATAAGCCCGGTGTCTCCGGCCCGGCGAGCGGCCTGCAGCGCGGTGATTGCCCCGTCCATATCGCCCCACTGGACGGCAATTTGGGCCTGCTGATAGAGCGAGTTGTTGCCAAGACGTTCGGTCAGGAAAGCGCGCGCTTCCTGCGCAGCTTCCCGATGACCGAGCTTGTGCTCGATCATCGCCAGACCGGTGAGACGAAACAAGTCGATGGGTTCCGCGGCGGACACTTCGCGTGCCTCAGCAGTCTTTCCAAGCAAAAACAGGGAGTTACCCTTAAGGTAGCGCGCGAAGCCGAGCTTGGGAGCGAGGCTGATCGCTTGATCGCAATTGCCAATCGCCGAGACATAGTCCCGCCGGGCATAGTCGACCGTGCCCAGCATGCGCCACGCACGGGGGTTCAGTGGATCGAGTTCACGGGCTTTCAATGCTGCCCGCTGCGCGTCGGCAACGCGGCGCGTCAGGGCAAAATAAAAGGCGCAAGGGATCAATACATCGGCATCGCCGGCGCCCAGTTGCGCCGCACGCTCATAGGGTCCGCGCGCGCCTTTGATGTCGAGTCGGCCGCTGAACAGCGTATTGCCCAGCGCGAGCTCGGTATCGGCAAGACCGGGCGCGATCGTTGCGGCCCGCTGCGCCGTGCTTATGGCCGCGTCATAGGCGGCTCGAAGTCCGCCCTGGCTCGCATATTGATCGGCGATCAGCGCCTGTATCCGGGATTTCAGCGCCAGAGCAGCGGCAAAGTTCGCATCGCGGGCGACCGCGATTTCGATTTGCGCCAGAGCGGCACGGTCGGATGCCTCGCCCGCGTCGGCGTTGTAGAACGCGCGCGCCCGCAAATAGGCGTCATAGGCGCCGGGGTCGTTCGTCGAGCCTTTTGCCTTCGACGCCGGATCGACACGCACGGCGAGCGCGCGCGCCACGATGTCGGCGATCTCGGACTGGACGCTGAGCACGTTCGCCAGCGGTCGGTCGAACGTCTGCGACCAGCTGCTGAAGCCGGTTCGCGCGTCGATCAGTTCGGCACCGACCCGAACGACATCGCCCGCTTTCCGTACACTGCCTTCGAGCAGGAACGCCACGTCGAGCTTTTTCGCGACCGCCTTGGCGTCGTCCTGCAGGTCGCGAACCATGTTGGAAGACGTGCGCGCCGCGACCTTGAGCCTGCCGTTGCGCGCAAGGGCCGCGCGAACCTCTTCGGCTAGGCCGTCGGAAAAATAGACCTGCGCGGGGTCGCCGCTGAGGTTGGCAAAGGGCAGCACGGCCACGCTGTTGGCTTCGACATGCTCGCCAAAGGGATTGAAGGCAACGATCGTGCCTGCCGCTGTCGCCGCAACCGCCGTGCCCCCGGCAAGGAGGGCGGTGCGGCGCGACACGACGCCGCGTTTCGGGATGGGGCGCTGCGCGGGCTCGCTGCCGCTGACTTCGGCAACCGCTGCAACGATGCTCGCGATTTCGGGCGCACGCCCGTTTCCCCGCCAGCTCGACAGGTCGATCGCATGGTACTGGCCGAAACCCAGCGGGGGCAGCGTCCCGTCGAGCAGCACCGGGACCAGACGACCGCGCTGGCGCGCATGGTCGGCTTCGTCGCGCACCCAGTCGGACACGACGGACGTCGCCGACCACACGACAATAACGGCGTCCGCGGCCTGCAACTGCTCGGCGATTGTCCGGGCGAACGCGGCGCCGCCCTCGATCAGGACGTCCCACCACACTTCGCAACCGGCAGCGGTCAGCGCATCGGCGATCGGCCGGACACGCGGCCGGTCGGCTCGCGCATAGCTGATGAAGATCGTTTTTCGGGCTGTGTCGCTCACATCGGTGAGACCTTGCCGGGCGGCGCTGCCTTGGCGCGCGCGATCCAGTCCAGGTAATAGGAAACCCGCGTGTAGATCGCCGGATAGGCCGGCAGCGCGCAGCCGCGCCCCGACGAAACGATACCGACGAGAAGGCGCTCTCCGCCGGGCGTATCCGGATCTCGGGTCAGGGGCCCGCCACTGTCGCCCCCGCACACGTCCTTGCCGCCTGGCAAGGTCCTGGCGGCGTCGACGACGCCGGCGCAGACCGTTCGCTGGGAATCGATTCCGCCACTGACAATCTTGCAGCGCGCCCCCGGAAGTGCGGTCAGCGCAAGCTGCTGCAGTTCTGCAGAATTGACGTTCACCGTACGATTGTCGCGCGCCATGATCTGGCGACCGGGGTCCATCGGCTGCATCATCCCCCACCCCGTCACCAGCAGGCCGTCATAGTCGGCCAGCGGCCGGGCGTCCGACCCAGGCAGGGCCACTTTGCGCACCAGCCGGGGGTCGAACCGGGCACTCCCCCGCGGGCGGCCAATGTGGATCAGCGCAATGTCGTTGGGATAGCTGCCGCTGGCCACATAGTCCTTGTGGTAAGCTGCGCGATCGATCGAAAAGACCTTGCCGCGATTGCCGCTGATCGTCTGCGTCCCGAGCCGCACCTTGCGCGCCTTCAGGAAGTCGACGTCGGGCCGGATGACGCAGTGCGCAGCGGTCAGCAGCCAGTCATCCCCGATATAGATTGCCCCGCAACGGTGGTCACGGTCCCACGCCGCGCGTGTGCCGAGGTGAAATCCGGCGTCGGCGTTTGTCTTGACGAGCGCGCTGTCCTCCGCAATCTCGGCCGGGGTATAGGGCACCACGGTAAAGATCTGCGCCTGCCATGGGGCGCTGCCGGGAACCGCGCGGACGCCACCCACGACGCGACCGTTGCCAGGGTCAGGAGCCGTTTCCCTATCGGGCGCTGGCGCCTCGGGAGTTGTCTGCGCCGTTACCGCCGTCAGGGCGACGATGGCGAGCGGCAGGACAAGCATAAAGCGGCTCATGGGCGCACCTCTTTCAGCATCGGATCGCCAGGTACAACGACCATGGCGGGCAGCACGATTGCGTTCCAGTCGCCGACCGCCGGCAGGGTAGCGTCGCGGGTGCCGCCACCGGCGTCGCAGAGCAATCGTGCCAGCGTCGATCCGCACGTCTCGGCAGTGCGCGCGCCGGCATTCTGCTCGAGCGCCGCCGCATTGATGGGCGTGTCGCTGGCAAGCACCATGAACAGGTAATTGCCCGTCGACCCGGGTGTGATCTGCTGGTTCTGCGGCAACAGGCGTCGCGCGGGCAGGGCCTCGTCGGTCACCCCCACGATCGGCAGGATCTGGCGCACGTTGAACTTCTCGTCGATGCCGAAGACATAGAAATGCCGGGGCCGGTCGGTGGCATTGAAGACCCGGACGCGCACCGGCTTGCCGAGTTCGAGCACGCGCCCGTACCGACCCGTGACCTGCGCGCAGGGTGCGGCCCCCAGCGGCTGGTTGTCGAGGCAGAAATCAATGTCCCCCTTGCCGGGGTCGCTGCGCAGTGCGAGCATCGCCTGTACCCGAGCGAAGCGCTTCAGCGCGCCGGTCAATGCCTCGATAAGCGGGGCCCGATCGACCACGACCTCCCTGCCGACCAGCTTCTCCACAAGTTCGGGCAGCTTTTCGACATAAACGCCGTCCGGCGTCGTGAGTGAATAGCGGGTCCCTGCGCCTCCGGGCACAAAGGAAAGCACGAGTTGGGGCGGCCCTTCGAAGCTGATGAACGGCAGCGAGGACAGGTCATGCTTGAACTCGGCCGCCTCACTCTCGCGCATTGAAAAGCCGAGCCGCAGCTGGCGGTCGCCGAAGGCATGGTCGGTCTCGCGCGCGCGCAGCAGGCCGGTCGCCGGGCGATCCAGCGTTAGCGTGGCGACGAAATCGTCCAGGGCAGTCACGCGACCCGTAGCCAGCGGTTGCGGCGCCGCTGCAATCGCGCCTGCGCGGTCGGCGAACAGCGCATAGACCGATCCCATCGTCACGCCCGCAAGCCGCCCGCCCCTGAGCTTGCCGGCCAGTCCGCTCGCCTCGACGTCGACGAGGGCCACGTTGCTGTTGGCGCCGCCGAACGACGCGTTGAGCGCCCCTTCGACCTGCGGGTGCTGATCGGTGCGCCCTGTATCGCGCACCGCCAGTTGTACGGCCGTTGCAATATCGCCGAAGGTTGCGCCGGCCAGCCGCGGCTGCGCGATCGTGCGGACGAAGGCGTCGGTGAAGACGCCGCCATGGCGTCCGCCTGCCATCGGCACTTCGTACGACTTTTCGTCATCGGTGGAGGCGCCGAAGTGGACCCAGTATCCCGGGCCCGAAGCGACCTCTACGTCGGGCGGAGTTGCGAGTGGCAGTGCCGGCACACCCCGCGCACGGCCCACCGGGGCCATGCCGCGCGCGCCCGTACCCGAATGACAGGAATCGAAAATCGTCACGAAGTTCACGCCCTTGCGCACGGCAGCGTTGATGATGACGCGAATGTCGTGGTCGAGGATATCGCCCTGTTCGATGGCGTCGGGGCTGCGCGCGTCCACCGGCAGGATGGTGCTGTTGCGACCCGTCACTTGCGTCCGCAATGACCCGTCGTCGGTCTGCGACCCATGGCCCGCAAAAAAGAAGATCAGCGTGTCGCCCGTCTTCGATGCCGCGATCTGGCGGTCGAGGGCGGCGAGTATGGCCTTTTTGGTCGCGCAGTCGTTGACGAGCGTGATGGAGAGACCCGGCTTGCGCGGGCAACCGCGTTCGACACCGGCGCCCGTGTCGATCCCATAGGCCGCCTGCAGCGTCACCTTGATCCGCCCGACGTCGCTGACTGCCCCTTCCAGGTCGTCGAAGCGATTTTCGGGGACGCGCTCGCGCGAGTAGCGATAGTGATCGACCCCGACGAAGATGCTGCGGATCGTTCCTGCCTCGACACTCAGGGGCAGCGCGAACGCCAGCAGGAACAGCAGGGCGCGCATCATGGTAGTCGCCTCCGCAATACGGTGCTGCTCGGTCGCCCGGTAAAGTCGAACAAGGCCGGTTCCTGCGGTTTCGGCTTCTCGACGGGGCCGATCGGCACCAGGTCGAAATCGCGCGTGCCGAGCGAGGCATAGCGTTTCAGCCGCACGTCGTCGCTCAGCCCCGGCAGCCGTTCCGTTGCATAACGCAGCCATTCGTCCAACGTGATCGCGCCGTCATTGTCGAGGTCGGCGCGCCCGAAGCCGTCGGCGCTGATCCCTTCGGCAGCCAGCGCCCAGGTCAGCAGCCCATGACCCAGCTTTTCGTCCTCGAGCGCAACATCGGCATTCTGGGTGGCCGCAAGAATGCGGATACCCTTGTCGAATGCGAGCTGGCCGAGGTTGGCATCGCCCATCGGCCCGGGCTTGAACCCCGCGCTGTCGACACTTGCGGCCGAATTGCAGGCGTCGATGATCAGCGCGATTTCCCCGGCATCGACACCGCGCAGCCAGTTGCTGAGGTCGATTGCCGAAACGAAGCGCGACGTGTCGGGCGGCGTCGAAGGATCGATCGCTTTGGCATCGCTCGGGATCAGGAAGAAATTCCCGGTCTTGTCGGCCCAGCCATGCCCTGCATACGCGATGATGACGATGTCATCGGGGCGTGCCGCGTCGAGGGCAGAAGCACCGTCGAAGCCCGCTTTCTGGAGCATCTCTACAAGCGGCGCGCGCGGGGCGCCCGCGAGAATGCCGAGCGCTGCGGCGACAATTTCTTTCGACAGGCGGCGGGAGCTTCCCCGAACCGCCACGGGCGCGGTCAGGGCGGTCACGTGCACGTCACCGGGCGCAAGGCCGGGTAGCGCCGCAAGCCGCGTCGCAATCAGATCCGCATCGCGTGCGGCAAAGCGCAACTTCAGGCGCGGGTCGTCGTATGCGTCGATCCCGATGGTCAGGACGAAGGCGCGCCGCGCGCGCGGCACCGTCGCGGGGCGGTCGTAGACCTTGGCTGACGTCTCGCTCTTAATCCGGTCCTCGTTGAACGCATAGGCGCTGAACCGGACCTGCCGGACGTCCGCGCCGGTCGGCAGCGCGACGAGGCGTTCTTGGCGCGCGACGCCGTCTGCGCCGGTCGGAACCAGGTTGGCCGCGCGCCATACGGCGAGCGACAGCCCTGCCCGGTCGGGCGTTCCCGGCAGCCGCGCGACGAGATTGCCGTCGCGAAACAGGCGGAGGTCGTAGATCGCGCTGGATGTCTTGCCGAATTTCGCTTCGGGCTTGCTGCCGGGCCGTGCGGCGACGGTTACCCAGGCCGTATCGGGCGTCGGGCCCGCCCGGACGCCTGTGATCTCGACCAGCGGCAAAGCCCGGTTGAGCAGGACGACCGAAGGGACTTCCTTGAAGTTGCGGTCGCAATCTCCGGCCCGGATGCAAGCGAGGGCACGGCCGCCGAGGCGCGGCTCGAAATAGTCCCGCATGAAGGTTTGCGGACCGAGCGATTCGAACGGCGTGTCGGTCACGATCCAGCGGAACTGGTCGCTGTCACCCCCCAGGTCGGTGTCGTAGCGGCGGTCGGGCGTCATCGTGAAATAATGGCCGCCCGGGATCAGCCACGTCGAAACCGTCTCGAACCGCCCGCTGCCGGGGCTGAAAGATGCGGGCCAGAACTTGAGGCCGTCGATCGACGTCGCCGCCCAGTAGATGGGCGCGTCGGGCATCAGGCCTGCGGCCACGACATTGTCGAACATCAGCGTCGCACGGGGCCCCGGACCCTCGCGCAGGTCGATCGACGAGACGCGCATGTCGGCTTCGTTGAATTGGTACCAATGCTGGCCGTCGAGCGGCACGGTCGGCTGCGTGAAGGGCAACGGAGGCGGCGTCTTAGGGCCGATCTCCCTGGGTTGGCTGCCCGGTTGCCAGACGAAATGGCGCCCATCGAGCGTCGCGACGACCGACAAGCCGTCGGGCGCATAGGCCAGTTGCGCGGTGGACTCGTAGTTGGCAAGCGGCGTTCGCGCGATGGTCGCACCCGTCGTCGCATCGATTATCGCGAGATCGAGTGCGCCCGCCGCGGTCGCCGTGGTCGGCGATTCGGTCATGACCGAGATACGGCCACCATCGGGCGAAGGCGCCAGCTTCAGCACATTGCGACCCTTGAAGCTCGCCTCGTCCAGCGTCCGCCAACCCGTGCCCGGATCGTACCGCATGATCCCGCGCGCACCGCTGGCGTCGTCCCAGCAGTTCGTGAGGCCCGCGCCGACAAGAATATCGCCCTTCAAAGGCGCGACATAGCAATGGTCGGCAATATCCGGACCGGTCTGCTTGCCGGTCGTCGTATCGATCACCCGCGCCGGTGTGGGCGGGCGCAAGTCGCGCGGGCGCTCTGTCGGTTCGGCGCGCGCATTGGGCTGGTAGTTTTGCGTCAGCAGGATGCGCTTGTCGTCGAGCCAGGCGACACGCGAATAAAAGCCGTCCGCCGTGACGGGGTGCAGCGTGGCCGACGTGGGCAGTTCGAACAGCAGCACCTGCGTCTTGGCTGCAGCCGGGATGCCCGCTTGCGTCGCGAACAGGCTGATGGCGCCGATGGGCGCTGCATCGACGATCAGGGCCATTTTGCGGGCATCGGGCGACATCGCGGCATGGCGAAAGGCAAGCGGCGGCGGTTTCTGCAGGCGCCGCACGAGACGCCCGCCTGCGTCGAGCACGCGCAAGCCGTCGTCAGCGAGGTCGCCCAGGATCCCGCCGGTGCCGCCACCGCTGGCCAGGGTCAGCAGGCCATTGTGCGATTTGGGAAATTCTTCGTCGGACCCCTCGAGGCACGGCGCGTCTTCTTCGGTCGATACCTTGCTGATCCATATCCCCGCCTTGCCCAGCGGATAGGTGAATTCCGCATTGCGACAAAAGCCCGTGTCGTTCGACCGAAGGTTGACGCGCAGCGTCATCTTGCCCGCCTTGTCGATCTCCATCTGCCAGGGTTCCACGAGATCGCCTGCGGCAAGACTGGGGAAGGCGATCTTGTTGATCAGCCGCCCCGTCGCGACTTCCCAGACGAACACCGTCCGCCCGAAGGCATTGGCGGTCACGACGAACCTGTCGTCCCATGTCCATGCCGCGACATCCTGCCCGCCCAGGTTCTGCGATTGAAGGACGAGGCGCGGATAGGCAGGATAATAGGCGTCGCCGACCCGCGTCCGGGGCATCGTGTCGGCGTTTTGGGCAGACGCCACGGCCGCACCGCACAGCAGTGCAGCCGCCCCAAGCGCAATGTTAAGCCGAACAGCCAGACGCCAAACGCTCACCGCAGCCCCCAATCTGCGGATATCTAACCCATTTCAAGAGCAGCGCCTAGCAGCCGACGACGACGGGCGGGGCATTGCCGGGGTATGACGCGGCCTAGGGTGCTTCGCCGGCGGGTGGACCGACCGGCGCGATGTTCAGCCGACCGATCTCGATTTTCGGGCAGCGGTCCATCACGACTTTCAACCCCGCCGCTTCGGCCCGTGCGGCGGCAGCCTCGTTGACGACGCCCAATTGCATCCAGACGGCTTTCGCACCGACGGCGATAGCCTGATCCACGGCCTCGCCCGCTTCACCGCTGCGGCGAAAGATTTCGACCATGTCGATGGGGTCGCCGATTTCGGAAAGCTCGCGCCAGACGAACTCGCCGTGGATATGCTCGCCGGTGATCGGCGGATTTACCGGGATGACGCGGTACCCATGGTCCTGCAGGAATTTCATGACCCCGTAGCTCGGGCGATCGGGGCGGTCCGACGCGCCGACCATGGCGATGGTGCGGACCGAAGCGAGCAGCTCGGCGATTTCGGCGTCGGTGGTCAGGGGCATGTCAGTGGTCCTTCAGCCAGTCGGCGACCTTGGCCGCGACATCGGCGAACGCCTGTCCCTGAGCGCTGTTCCCTGCCGCCGGGGGATCGCCCGCGTCCGAAGCCGTACGAATGGCGATGTCGAGCGGGATGCGCCCCAGAAACGGCAGGTCCATCCTGCCCGCCGCCGCCTGGGCGCCGCCGCTGCCGAAAGGGTCGCTGAGCTCGCCACAATGCGGGCAGGCATAGCCGCTCATGTTCTCGACCATGCCGATCAGCGGCACCCCCGCCTGGTTGAACAAGTCGATGGCGCGCGTCGCATCGATCAGGGCCAGGTCCTGCGGCGTCGATACGATCACCGCACCCGCAGGCTTGTGCTTAGAGATCATCGACAGCTGCACGTCGCCCGTGCCCGGCGGCAGGTCCACGATCAGAACGTCGGCATCTCCCCAGTCGGCATCGATGATCTGTCCCAGCGCGTTGCCCGCCATGGGGCCGCGCCACGCTACGGCCTGACCGGGTTCAACCAGATGCCCGATCGACAGCATCGGAATGCCGAAACGCGTCGGCACCGGTTCCAGCTTGCCGTCCTTTGCGGTCGGCTTGGCCCCTTCGGTCGCCATCAGGCGCGGCTGCGACGGGCCGTAGACGTCGGCATCGATCAGGCCCACCCGGTGCCCGCTGCGCGCAAGGGCGATCGCCAGATTGGCCGACAGCGTCGATTTCCCTACCCCGCCCTTGCCACTCGCCACGGCGATCAGGCGGCGGCCGGTGCGCTGGCTGGTCTGGGCGATGCGCACGCTGTCGACCCCCGCCACGGCGGACAGAGCAGCCTTGAGGTCACGATCGAGCGCTTCGCGCGCGGCGCTGTCGAGGCCGGTGACATCGAGGATCAGGCTTGCCCGGCCGTCGGCAAATCTGGGGGGGCCGGCGCGCCCTGCAGCTGCGGTTACGGTGGCAATTGCGGCTTCGAGAGCGGAAATTTCGGTCATGGGGCGGGCTCATACACCGGCATCGACGCTTACCCACTGTAAATCGCGCCGCCGCTACCTATAACAGGTTCCATGAAAACAATACGCGAGATGCGGTCGGCCATGGCCGTTCTGTTCAACGAAGGCGGCGGGCCGTGGGGCGGCGGCGGCAAAAACTCCGGGGGATCGGGCGGATCCGGCAGCGGTGGCGGCGATTCAGGCGGCGGCTCCGGCGGCCCGCGCAATCCCTGGAACCAGCCTCCTGAAGGCGACCGGCCACGCGGCACGCCTTCCGCGCTCGACGAATTCCTGCGCCGCGCCAAGGGCGTGCAGGGCAATCTGCCCGATGGCAGCAATCCTGTCCGCTGGATCGGCTATGGCGTGCTCGCGCTGCTCGTCCTCTGGATCGCGCTGACCAGCATCCACCAGATCGAGCCTGCCGAACGCGGCGTCGTGACGCGGCTCGGTCGCTATTCGCATACGCTCAGCCCCGGTGTCAGCCTGACCCTGCCTGCGCCCATCGACCGCGTGCAGACCATCGACGTGTCGAGCCTGCAGACGATCGACATTCCCGGCGGGAGCGGCGAGCGGCTGGTGCTGACCGGGGACCAGAACATCATCGACCTGGAATATTCCATCGGCTGGAAGATCCGCGACCCGGAACTGTTCCTGTTCCAGTCGGTCGATCCCGAAACCACGATCAAGAGCGTTGCCGAAAGCGCCATGCGTGCCTCGATTGCCAACATGCCATTGAACGTGGCCATCGGATCGGGGCGTAACACCATCGAGGCCGAGGTCCGCCAGCAGATGCAGACGATCCTGGACAATTATCGCACTGGAGTCACCGTCCAGCGCGTCACGATCAAGCAGACCGACCCGCCTGAAGCCGTCGTCGACGCCTTCAAGGAAGTGACGGCTGCCGGATCGAACGCCCAGACTTCGGTCAACAACGCCCGGACCTATGCCCAGCAGGTGCTGGCAAAGGCACAGGGCGAAGCGGGCGCCTTCGACCGCGTCTATGCGCAGTACAAGCTTGCCCCCGAAGTGACGCGGCGCCGCATGTATTATGAAACCATGGAGCGCGTGCTGTCGAAGGTCGACAAGACCATCGTCGAGGCACCGGGTGTCACGCCCTACCTGCCGCTGCGCGAGCTGAAGCGCGCACCTGAGCCCGCAGCTGGAGCCGGACAATGAACCTGATCGAGCGCTTCATGCGCCATCCGCTGTTCTTCGGGATCGGGGCGATTGCCCTGCTGTTCCTGATCGCGAATACGATCCGCGTCGTGCCCGAAACCCAGCAGGGTGTCGTCCTTCGCTTCGGTGAGCCGGTCGCCCTCGTCAACCGCTACCAGCCCAACCAGCAGTTCGGCGCCTCGGGTGCGGGCCTGCTCGCGATCGTTCCGTTTTCCGATTCGATCATCTGGATCGACAAGCGGGTCCGCGATGTCGACATGGCCGGGCAGCAGGTGCTGTCCACCGACCAGTACAGGCTCAACGTCGATGCCTTTGCCCGGTATCGCATCACCAACCCCTTGCAGATGTATATCTCTGCCCGGACGGAAGATCGCGTCGCCGACCAGCTCGCGCCCATTCTGGGCTCGGTAGTCCGCAACGAGTTGGGCAAGCGGCAGTTCGCCGAGTTGCTCAGCCCGGAGCGCGGCATCATCATGCAGAACATCCGGCGCGCGCTCGACGTGCAGGCGCGCCAGTACGGTGCCGAGATCGTCGACGTCCGCATCAAGAAGACCGACCCGCCCGAGGGCGCACCGCTCGACGCGACCTATGCCCGCATGCGCAGCGCGCGCGTGCAGGAAGCGCGCACGATCGAGGCGCAGGGATTGCGGCAGGCGCAGATCATCCGCGCCGACGCCGATGCAGAAGCCGCCGGCATCTACGCCGCGGCCTATGGCAAGGACCCGAGCTTCTACGACTTCTACCGCGCGATGCAGTCGTACGAGCACACCTTCGGCGCCGACGGGTCGAACCCGACCGGCCAGTCGTCGATCATTCTGTCTCCGGGTAACGACTATCTGAGGGAGTTCCGTGGCGGGAACCGTTAAGCGCTTTCATTCAAACAGCGTTCAGCCACCCTGCTCCATCGCCGGTGGCGAGGTTGATTGCAGACCTGAGAGGAAGACCACACGTGCGTAATGTCTATGCCCTGACAACGGCCCTGCTGATCGGCGGCACTGCCGCGACGATGGTGTTCCAGACACCGTCGGCGGCCCAGACCGCGCAGAACGAACCCGGCGCGATCAGCGTGTCGCCGCCGCGCCCCGGCGCGCCGATGAGCTTTGCGGACATGGTCGCGAAGCTCCAGCCTGCGGTCGTGAACATCTCGACCACGCAAAAGATCACGGTGCAGCAGAACAACCCGTTCGCCGGTACCCCGTTCGGCGACCTGTTCGGCGCGCCCGGCGGCGGCGACGAGCGGCCGATCACCCGACAGGGCCAATCGCTCGGCTCGGGCTTCATCATCTCGCCCGATGGCTATATCGTGACGAACAACCACGTGATCTCGGCCGGCACGCGCACCGCCGTCGTCGAATCGATCACTGTCACGCTGACCGACAAGAAGGAATACAAGGCCCGCATCGTAGGCCGCGACACGGCGTCCGACATTGCTGTGCTGAAGATCGACGCGACGAACCTGCCTTTTGTCCGCTTCGGCGACAGCGCTCGCGCGCGTGTCGGCGACTGGGTCATCGCCATTGGCAACCCGTTCGGCATCGGATCATCGGTGACCGCCGGCATCGTGTCGGCGCTGCACCGCGTAACCGGACAGGGCGGCGCCTATGACCGGTTCATCCAGACCGATGCCTCGATCAACCAGGGCAATTCGGGCGGCCCGATGTTCGACATGAATGGCAACGTCATCGGCATCAACTCGCAGATCTATACGCCTACCGGCGGCAATGTCGGCATCGGCTTTGCGATTCCCGCCGAACAGGCCAAGCCGATTGTCGACCAGCTTCGCGGCGGCGCGAAGATCAAGCGCGGCTATCTCGGCATCCAGCTTCAGCCGATGACGCCCGAATTCTACGAATCGCTTGGCCTGCCCAAGGATCGCGGCGAACTCGTCGCCAGCGTCGTTCCGGGTGAGGGCGCCGCCCGCGCCGGCATCCAGCAGGGCGACGTGATCACCAAGGTCAACAACCAGGACGTGACGCCCGAGACGACCCTGTCGTTCATCGTCGCCAACCTGCCCGTCGGCTCGCGCATTCCGATCGAGCTGATCCGCAACGGCCAGCGCCAGTCCGTCACCGCCGTGCTCGGCGAGCGGCCGTCGGACGAGAAGCTGGCGGCACTTTCCGGTGCCGATGGCGATGCGGCCGTGCCCCAGGACGACAAGACCACGCAAAAGGCGACGCGCGACACGCTCGGCTTTTCGGTGACGCCGATGACGCCCGATATCGCCCGCGCGCTCGGCCTGCCTGCACCCGTCAAGGGTGTCGTGATCACCTCGATCGACCAGGGCAGCGATGCCGGGCAAAAGGGCCTGCAGCGCGGCGACATCGTGACCGCCATCAACCAGCGCCCGGTGGCTTCCGCCGCCGACATTGCCGCAGGCGTCGCCGCGGCGAAGTCGGCCGGCCGCCCCAGCGTCCTGCTCAGTGTCCAGCGCGGCAACACGCCGTCGCGCTACCTTCCGGTTCGGCTGAACGACGGGCAGTAGCCCGCCACGAAGCCCGCTTTCGGGTCGCATCCGATTGCGCTAGACCCCTGTCCGACCAGTTCGGGCAGGGGTTTTTTCATGGCGGATAACAGCATCTTCATCGGCGCAGCGAGCGGCGGCGCACAGCCGCAGGTGCTCAACCTGAAGCGCGCCAACCGCCATGGCATGATCGCGGGCGCGACCGGTACCGGAAAGACCGTCACGCTCCAGGGAATCGTCGAGGGCTTTTCGGCGGTGGGCGTCCCCTGCTTCGTCGCAGACGTGAAGGGCGACCTGTCGGGCCTTGCCATGGCGGGCTCGCCGACCGGCAAGATGCACGAGACGTTCGCTGCGCGCGCTGCCGATATCGGCGACACCGATTGGGCCTATAAGGACAATCCGGTCCAGTTCTGGGACCTGTTCGGCGAACAGGGCCACCCCATCCGCACGACCGTTAGCGAGATGGGCCCGCTGCTGCTCGCCCGGCTCATGGACCTGAACGAAGTGCAGGAAGGGGTGCTGACCATCGCCTTCCACGTCGCCGACAAGGAAGGGCTGCTGCTCCTCGACCTCGACGACCTGCAGGCCATGCTCGCCGAATGCGCCAATCAGGCCGACGAGCTGACCGTCACCTATGGCAATGTGTCGAAACAGTCGGTCGGCACGATCCAGCGGTCGCTGCTGCAATTGCGCAGCCAGGGCGGCGAGCATTTCTTCGGCGAACCCGCACTCGACATCACCGACCTGCTCAAGCTCGACGACAGCGGACGCGGCGTGGTCAACATCCTCGCCGCCGACAAGCTGATGGCCAGCCCCAAGCTCTACTCGACCTTCCTGCTGTGGCTGCTCAGCGAGTTGTTCGAAACGCTTCCCGAAGTCGGCGATCCCGACAAGCCCAAGCTCTGCTTCTTCTTCGACGAAGCGCACCTGCTGTTCAACGACGCGCCCAAGGCCTTGCTCGAAAAGATCGAACAGGTCGTCCGCCTCATCCGCTCGAAAGGCGTGGGCGTCTATTTCATCACACAGAATCCGATCGACATCCCCGATACCGTCGCCGGCCAGCTCAACAACCGTGTGCAGCACAAGCTCAACGCCTTCACCCCGCGCGATCAGGCAGCAGTCAGGGCGGCGGCAGAAACCTTCCGCGCCAATCCCGGCGTCGATGTTGCGACCGTTATCACCGAGCTCAAGATCGGTGAGGCGCTGGTCTCGCTGCTCCAGCCCGATGGCTCGCCGACCCCGGTCGAGCGCACGCTGATCAAGCCGCCTGCCAGCCGGGTCGGCCCGCTCGACCCCAGGGAGCGCGGCGTGATGATCGCGACCGACGCGATCGGCGACAAATACGACACGCTGATCGACCGCAACTCCGCCGAGGAAATTCTCGCGGCAAAATCGAGCGAAGCGGCGGCGGCGGCGGCACAGGCGCGCGCTTCCGACGAGGCGGCCAAGGCCGCGGCGGCGCAAGCCAAGATCGACGCCATCGCCGCCAAGGAAGCGGCACGCGCGCAACTGGCCGCCCAGAAGGAAGCCGACCGTCAGGCGGCAATTGCCGCGCGTGAGGCGGCCAAGCCGACGATGATGGACAATGTCCTGAAATCGGCGACCCGTACCGCGACCTCCACGGTGACGCGCTCGATTGCGAACGAAGTGACCAAGGCCGTTTTCGGGGGCAGCCGCAGCCGGTCGAGCAGCGGCGGCATTGCCGGTCAGCTGGTGCGCGGGATCCTGGGCGGCCTGTTTAAATAGGGCGCCCTAGCCAAAGAAGTGCGCGGCAATGTCCTTGGCGATCCGCGCCGGGCGCAGCGTCTTCGCATCGAGGCAGCACCAGCTCGACTGGACCTCGGCGAGCAGCTCGTCACCGCGCTTGATAAGCGTCGAATAGAACGCCCGCACGCCCTCGACCTTGTCGAGCACGACCGTGGCGATCACTTCGTCGTTGAGGAACGCGGGCTTGCGATAGGTAATCTCGTGCTTCAGCGCGACCCACAGATGCTCGGCCACAGCCGAAGGTGGCGCAAGCTTTTGCCAGTGCGCGACCACCGCGTCCTGAACCCAGTTCAGATAGCGCGCGTTGTTGACGTGGCCCATGAAGTCGATGTCATCGGGTAAAATGCGAATCGGATGGGCAAGCGTGCGCGACATCCGGATTGCTTACACCAATGTTATTAACGCCGCTACCAACGTATCAGCCTCGACCGCGATAACCCGGCACGTCCTGCGACGGCAACCACAGCGCTTCCGGCGGCGGGCCCGATTGCCAGAACACGTCGATGGGAATGCCACCGC
This sequence comes from Sphingomonadales bacterium, assembly GCA_031371635.1. Classification (GTDB taxonomy): domain Bacteria; phylum Pseudomonadota; class Alphaproteobacteria; order Sphingomonadales; family Sphingomonadaceae; genus Sphingomonas_O. The sequence goes on from JANMJZ010000299.1 coordinate 23,730, forward strand.
GCGGATACCAGTAGCCGCCGATGCGCAGCCAATGCGGCGACAGTTCGGCGTTCAGCCGCTGGCCGATGCCGACAGTGCAGTCCTCGTGGAACGCCGCATGGTTGCGGAAACTGCCGAGGAACAGCTTCAGCGATTTCGACTCGACGATCGTGTCGCGCGGCGAATAGTCGATGACCAGGTGCGCGAAGTCGGGCTGGCCTGTAACCGGGCACAGCGAGGTGAATTCGGGCACCGCAAACCGCACGAGGTACAGCGCGCCGGGCCGGGGATTGGGGACGTAATCGAGCGCGGCCTCTTCGGGCGAAGCGGGCAGCGAGCTGGTCTGGCCAAGATATTTCGGGGTCATATTGCTCGCCATAGGGGTTCGGCTAGGGTCGCGCAAAAGGGGATTGCTATGACTCGCTTCGCTTGGCTTCTGGCCGCCGTATTCCTGACCGTGCCCGCCTATGCTCAGGACAAGGCTGCGCCGGAAAAGCCCGCCGAAAAGATCGACGCGCCACTGATCTCGACCACGCGGCACACCGGCAGCTTCGGCGGCGTTTCGGTCGCCTATACCGCGACGGCGCGCGAAACCTATCTAAAGGGCGAGGACGGCACGCCCAAGGCCAGCATCTTTTCGACCGCTTATGTGAAGGACGGGAACGACCCCACCCGCCCGATCACTTTCCTGTTCAACGGCGGGCCGGGCTCGGGTTCGCTCTGGCTGCACATGGGTGCCTTCGGGCCAAAGCGGGTCGCTATTCCCAGTGATGCCCGCGACGACGGCGCCCCGCCCTATCCCATCGTCGCTAACCCCGATTCGCTGCTCGACGTGACCGACATCGTGTTCATCGACCCGGTCGGCACCGGGTTCAGCCACGCGCTGGGCAAGACAGAGGCCAAAAGCTATTGGGGCGTCACCGCCGACGCCAAGTCGATCGCCGAATTCATCCGCATCTGGCTGAGCGAAAATGGCCGCTGGAACAGCCCCAAATATCTGGGCGGCGAAAGCTATGGCACGACGCGCAGCGCCGCCGTCGCGAACGAGCTGGAGGGCAGCTACAACGACGTGTCGCTCAACGGCATCATCCTGATCTCGACGATCCTCGATTTCGGGGCGCAGGCCGAAGTCCCGGGCAACGAAATGTCCTATGTCGTCAACCTGCCGACGATGGCGACGACCGCATGGTTTCATAACAAGGTCGCCGACAAGCCCGCCGACGTCGCGACCTTCGCGGCCGAGGCGCGCGCCTTTGCCGGGGGGCCGTATCTCACCGCCTTGTTCAAGGGCAACAGGCTGTCCGGCGAAGAGCGCGCCTCGATCCGCAAGCAGCTTTCGCGCTTCACCGGCCTGTCCGAGCAATATCTTGAGAATGCCGACCTGCGGGTCGCGCCGGGAAGGTTCTACAAGGAACTGCTGCGCGACCGGAAGCTGACGGTGGGGCGCCTCGACACCCGTTACACCGGGGTCGACCTCGACGCAGCGGGGGAAGAACCCGACAACGACCCCGCCTTCTACGGCATCGACGGCGGCTATACCGCAGCGTTCAACGCCTATGCGCGCGGCGACCTGGGCTACAAGACCGACCGCCAGTACGTGACCATCGGCGGCGTCAGCGGCTGGGACTGGAAACTGGGCGGGCGCGGCGGCCGCGACAGCGAAGTCTATATGAGCGTCGCCCCCTATATCGGCCGCACCTTGCGCGAAAACAGCGGTGTGAAGGTGTTCGTGGGCGCCGCCTGGTACGACTTCGCCACGCCCTTCTTCGGCGCGGAATATTCCCTGTCGCGCATGGGCATGCCCGCCGATCGCATCCAGTTCCATTACTACGATGCGGGCCACATGATGTACGTGCGCGACCAGGACCGGGCCAAGCTGAGCGCGGACATCCGGGCGTTCATCCGGGGGCGGTGACATCACTTCGACCGACGCCCGCGAGAATGGCGGGAAGCTGCGCATCACGATGGCCGGACTTTTTCGGCTGTCCTACAGCAACGGAATGTGAAACCAGCGACTTATGGCCGCTGCCCGATCCTGCTCGACCGACCTTCGCTTCGTCGACAAAAAACACCGCTTCGACTGGCTCCCGATGCCATATCGTGGGACTTTCGTGACCTTTGACGGGCGGCGGGGGCGGCCGCGTTGACGAGCCTGATTCCCGTCCTCGGCGACCAGCTGTCGCTCGACCTGTCGTCGCTCGCCGGGGCCGACCCGGCGACGTCGTCGTCCTGATGATGGAGGTTGCCGACGAGACGACTTATGTCCGGCACCACCGGCGCAAGATCGCCTATATCCTGTCGGCCATGCGCCATCATGCCGAGGCCCTGCACGTAGCAGGGTGGACCGTCGACTATGTGACACTC
>JANMJZ010000338.1:0-1668 GCA_031371635.1 Sphingomonadales bacterium
CCGACACCGGTGCTGGCACCCGTCAGCAGGCTGACCGGCGTCAGCCAGGCGAGCCAGCCGCCGCCGTAGCCGCGGCCCGACACGACGATGCCCTGCAGCAGCGCGCCAAGGGCGATCCCCTGCGCAAGTGCCGCGACCGACGATCCGAGTGTGAACGCCGCGTCCCATATCGCCCGATGCGTCGCGTCGCGCCAGCGGAACTCGAATGCGACCCCGCGCAGGACGAGTCCGAGGAGCATTGCGATGAGCGGCACGTAGATCGCGGGAAAGATGATCGCGAACGCGAGCGGGAACGCGGCCATCAGGCCGCCGCCGCCGAGCACGAGCCACGTCTCGTTGCCGTCCCAGACCGGCGCGACCGAATTCATCACGGTGTCGCGCTCCTCCCCGACGGCAAAGACCGGGAACAGGATGCCGATGCCGAGGTCGAACCCGTCCATCACGACATACATGAAGACGGCAAACGCAATGATGATTGCCCACAGCATCGTCAGGTCGAGGCCCATCATGATGCCACCGGTACGGTTGTCGAAACGATCGACGCGCCCAGTGCGGGTGCGGGCGTGATCCCGGCTGTGCGGATCGGGACCGGGGGCAATGCCGGCTCTCGATCATGCGGCGAGCGCGCCATGAGACGAACGATGTACCAGGTGCCCGCGCCGAACACGGTGAAGTAGACGATCACAAAGGCGGCAAGCGAAGCAGCAACCGCAGGCGCTGCGAGCGGCGATGCCGATTGCGCCGTCGTGAGCAGGCCATAGATCGTGTAGGGCTGGCGACCGACCTCAGTCGTCGCCCATCCGGCGACGACCGCGACGAACCCGGCGGGTCCCATGACGATTGCGATGCGGTGCATCCACCGCCAGTCGTAAAGCTTTCGCCGCCAGCGCGTGACGAGGCTGAGCATGCCGAGCGCGAACATTGCGAGGCCGATCGCGACCATCACGCGGAACGACCAGAAAACGATGGCGACCGGCGGCTGTCGGTCGCGCGCGATGCTGTCGAGCCCGGCGAGTGGTGCCGAGGCGTCGTGTTTCAGGATCAGCGACGCCGCACCTGGAATCTGCACGGCGTAGTCGACCCGCCGCGTCTGCGAATTGGGAATGCCGAACAGGATCAGCGGCGCGCCGCGCGGATGGCTGTCGTAGTGCCCTTCCATCGCCATCACCTTGGCGGGCTGATGTTCCAGCGTATTGAGCCCGTGCTGATCGCCCGCGAAAATCTGGATCGGCGCAACAATCGCGGCCATCCACATCGCCATCGAAAACATGATCCGGGCATGGTGGTTCGTTCGGTCCTTGAGCAGATGCCAGGCACCGACGCCGCCTACGACGAACGCGGTCGTCAGATACGCCGCCAACACAGTGTGGACGAGGCGGTACGGCAGGCTGGGAGTGAAAATGATTGCCAGCCAGCTGCCCGCAGGCACGAACTGCCCGGCGGCATTGATCGCATAGCCCGTCGGCGTCTGCATCCAGCTGTTGACGGCTATGATCCAGAATGCCGAGATGAACGTGCCCGCTGCGACCATCAGCGTTGCGGTAAAATGCAATCCCTTGCCGACCTTGTTCATGCCGAACAGCATCACGCCGAGGAATCCGGCCTCGAGGAAGAAAGCGGTCAGCACCTCATAGGCCATCATCGGCCCGATCACGGGTCCGGCCTTGT
>JANMJZ010000349.1:0-3011 GCA_031371635.1 Sphingomonadales bacterium
GGCGCGGCCTGGGTCTCGCGCTCGTTGACAATCTCGTCCGAGACAATGGCGGAATCGTGCAGTTTGCGCGCGAAGAGGCGCCGCCAAGATCGATCTTCCGGATACTCTTGCATCGGGCGGAGTCGAAGTGAGGGGCGCACGCATCCTGGTGGTGGACGATGACGCCGCGATTCGTACGGTCGTGGGTGAAGCGCTTCGACGCGAAGGGTATAATGTGCATGCAGTAGGAAGCCTCGCCGCACAGGCCCTAGCGCTCGAAAAATATGCCCCGGATCTTTTGATTACCGATGTCATACTGCCCGATGGCAACGGGCTCGACGTCGTGCCGGAAATATTGGCCAAGCGGCCGGATCTGCCTGTAATCGTACTGTCCGCGCAAAATACGCTTACCACGGCCGTTAGGGCGACGGAGCAGGGCGCCTTTGACTACCTGCCCAAGCCTTTCGACCTCGATGCCTTGTGCCAAGCCGTACGCAGTGGTCTCGCACGCGGCGGCAGCGGGGAAGGCGAACTGGCCGAAACCGATGCTGCGCTGCCACTGATTGGGCGGTCCGCGCCGATGCAGGACGTGTATCGAATGATCGCGCGCGTCGTCGGAAATGACTTGAGCGTGTTGGTGCTGGGCGAATCCGGCACCGGCAAGGAGCTCGTCGCCCGAGCGGTCCACGACTTGGGCGGCCGCCGGAAAAAGCCCTTTGTTCCTGTAAACATGGCAGCAATTCCTCGCGAACTCATCGAAGCCGAACTGTTCGGGCACGAGCGGGGCGCGTTTACCGGCGCAAATGCGCGGGCAACTGGCCGCTTCGAAGAGGCCAGCGGCGGCACGCTGTTTCTTGATGAAATTGGCGACATGCCGATGGAAGCGCAGACACGGTTGCTGCGTGTGCTTCAGTCAAACGAATTCACCACGGTTGGCGGCCGAACCGTCAATGTGGACGTTCGTATCGTCGCGGCAACCCACCAGAATTTGCCGACGCTGATCGAAGCAGGACAGTTTCGGGAGGATCTCTACTACCGGCTGAACGTAGTTCCCATCCCGCTGCCGCCGCTGCGCGAGTGCGGCGACGATATTCTTTTGCTCGCCAATTCCTTCCTCGAACGCGCAGCTGCTGAAGGGCTGCCCCGCCGCCGCCTGTCGGGGGACGCCGAATCGCGGCTGCGGGCACACAGCTGGCCAGGCAACGTTCGCGAACTCGACAATCTCATGCGACGGCTTGCGGCGATCAGTCGCGATCCCGTCATTCCGGCAGCCTTAATCGACGTCCAGCTCGGTGCGATCGCGGTAGACCGCCCGGCCGAAACCCTCTCCGAGGCACTCGAGGTTCACCTTGCCCGCTATTTTGTTGGGCATGGAGACGCCCTTCCGCCCCCGGGCCTGTACGACAGGGTTTTGGCAGACGTTGAACGCCCGCTATTCAAAGCAACACTGGCTGCAGTACGTGGCAACCAGCTAAAGGCTGCCGATTTGCTGGGGATAAACCGCAACACGTTGCGCAAGAAACTGACATTACTCGGCATCGATCCAGGGCGTCGCCCTCGGGTATAGGCCCGATTTAAGCGGATCGTTACGGCCCTGTGCTTGGAATGTCACGCAATTGTGGTATTAGAGCAACAATGAATGTGTCGCCGGTTCGCCAGTTGCGTATAAAAAGCGCCTTGTGGTTCCGGCGCCGCCATTGGGTGCCCTTTGTAGAGATTTGCACCTTCTCTCTGTCGATTGCCATGGCAATTGCGACTTGGGCAATCCTGACCGGCGGTGCTGACAGTCAACGGCTTCTGACTCCGGCGCTCGCGGCCACCCTCCTGCTTGGTAACTTGCTTCCCGCCATCGCGCTTCTCGTGCTCATCGGACGCAGGATCGCCCGGGGAAGGGCGGCACGTTCGGCAGTCGGGGGCGACGGCAGGCTGCATGTTCGTCTGGTCGCTATTTTCTCACTTTTGGCCAGCGTGCCTACGTTGCTCGTCGTTGTGTTCGCGTCGCTGCTCTTCCAGGCAGGCGTTCAGTTCTGGTTTTCCGATCGGGCCAAGGCGACCCTCGAGGGTGCAGCTTCCGTTGCTCAAGACAGTTTTGCGCGCGAACAAGATCGCATTACGATCAACACGGAAACAATGGCTGGCGACCTTTCGCGCGATCTTCGTGCACTGCCGATAGACAGCCGAGAATTCCTCGGCAATTTCGGTGGCCAACTATATCAACGTGAAATGTCGGAAGGCATGGTGTTCCACGCGTCGCCAGGTCGCGAGATCCAGACGCTCGTTCTTCTCGATCCGCGTTCGCGCGATCCCAACAAATTTATCACGCCCGCCATGATTGACGCACTACGCAAGGGCAGGCCCACCGTTACCGTGCCCAGCCAGAACGGTATAGGTGCACTGGCGAAACTATCGGTTGGTACTGACAACTACCTTTATGCTGCCCGGTTTGATCCCGTCTTCGGCGAACATATTCAGCGCGCTCGTGCCGTGTTATCGGACTACCGCGACCTGTCGGCGCGCTCACGCTCGTTGCAGCTGCGCTTCAACGCGGCGCTACTTATCATTTCACTGCTCATCGTCGGCGCGGCCGTATGGATCGCGCTAGGAGTTGCGGACCGACTAGTTCAGCCCGTGGGCCAGCTCGTCGATGCTGCACGTCGAGTTACCAGCGGAGATTTGTCGGCCAGGGTTGCCGGCCCGCATTCACGCGATGAAGTCGGCACGCTGGCGACCGCATTCAATCGGATGACCGGACGTCTGCAGGAGCAGACGGGTGATCTCATTGCCGCCAACGATCAGATCGAACGCCGCCGCGCATTGATTGAAGCGGTGCTTTCAGGTGTGAGTGCGGGAGTCGTTTCGGTAGATACAGCCGGAGAGGTACGCCTGACCAACGCGTCGGCTGCGGCACTTCTGGCATCGCCGGACGGTCCGCTCGTTGGCAGTCCCCTTGCGCAGATCTCGCCGGAACTGGCCGATCTGATCGCGACGGGCAAACGCGAGGCCGTGATCGAGATGGCTCGCGACGGCGAAAC
>JANMJZ010000358.1:0-9752 GCA_031371635.1 Sphingomonadales bacterium
ATACTTGTAGATCTGAATGCGGTCGCAGGTTTCGACGAGCTTGCCGAAGGTCAGCCCCAGTTCGTGCTGGCCGCCGGCGACTTCATGGTGATGCTTGTCCATGGGCAGGCCCATTTCCATCAGCGTGGTCACCATTTCGGCGCGGATGTCGGTGGTGACGTCGACCGGGCCGACCGGGAAATAGCCGCCCTTGGCACGCGGGCGATGGCCCAGATTGCCGCTTTCATAGGTCGTGCCGGTGTTGGTCGGCAGTTCGACGTCGTCGAGCTTGTAGTAGCTCGAGGCATAGGTGTTATCGAACTCGACGCTGTCGAACATGAAGAATTCGGGTTCTGGCCCGATGTAGATCGTGTCGCCGAGCCCCGTCGACTGGAGATAGGTTTCGGCGCGCTTGGCGGTCGAACGCGGATCGCGCGAATACAGCGAGCCGTCCTCGGGCTCCACGATGTCGCAGATCAGGATCATCATCGGCGTGGCCGAGAAGGGATCGATGTAGACCGCATCCAGATCCGGCTTCAGGATCATGTCGCTCTCGTTGATTTCCTTCCACCCCTCGATCGACGAGCCGTCGAACATCAGGCCGTCGGTCAGCTCGTTCTCGCCGATGACGCCCGAACACATGGTCAGGTGGTGCCAGGCCCCCTTGGGATCGGTGAAGCGGACATCGACCCACTCGATCTCCTGGTCCTTGATCATCTTCAGAATGTCGGCCGGTTTATTCGCCATGTGAGGAGTGCCCTTTGCTCAGTGAGAAAAATTCAGATTGCGTCGCTGTCGGTCTCGCCGGTGCGGATGCGCAGCGCACTTTCGACCGGGAGGACGAAGATCTTGCCGTCGCCGATGCGACCGGTCTGAGCAGCGGCAGCGATTGCCTCGACCACGCGGCTCACCTGGTCATCGTCAACCACGACTTCCAGCTTCACCTTGGGGAGGAAGTCGACGACATATTCGGCGCCGCGGTACAATTCGGTATGGCCCTTTTGCCGGCCGAACCCCTTGGCCTCGGTCACCGTGATCCCGCTCACGCCGACGTCGTGAAGCGCTTCCTTCACTTCATCGAGCTTGAACGGTTTGATGATGGCTTCGATTTTTTTCATGAGTCGCCCCCTGATCCTGCCTATCAATAAGCGTGCCATGCGTTGCGGCGCAACATTGCGGGCGTGGCGGGGACGAATGGCGGCAGCAATTGCCCAAGCAATGGGCGGACTGAACCGAACTGCCTAAAAAGCGGGCAGAAGAACGTGCAACCGAAGTGGCTTTACGAGAGGGCTTCAGAAGGCCGGGTAATGGCGTCCGGTCGGGCTGGTGGTGAAGACCTCGCAGCCGGTCTCGGTAATGCCGATGCTGTGTTCAAACTGGGCCGACAGCGTCTTGTCCCGCGTCACGGCCGTCCAGCCGTCCTCAAGCACTTTCACGTCGCCGCGGCCGATGTTGATCATCGGTTCGATCGTGAAGAACATGCCGGGGCGAAGTTCGGGGCCGGTGCCGGGGCGGCCGGCATGGACAACCTCCGGCGCGTCGTGGAACAGCCGGCCGATGCCGTGGCCGCAGAAATCGCGCACGACGCCGTAGCGGTGCTTTTCGGCAAAAGTCTGGATGGCATGACCGATGTCGCCGATGGTGTTGCCGGGCTTTGCCACCTCGATCCCGCGCATCATCGATTCATAGGTCACTTCGACCAGCCGTTGTGCCTTGATGGGCAGGCGGCCAACTGCATAGGTACGGTTGGTATCGCCGTGCCAGCCATCGACGATGCTGGTAACATCGACATTGACGAGATCGCCGTCCTGCAACCGCTTGGCGCCGGGGATGCCGTGGCAGACGACATGGTTGATCGACGTGCAGCAGCTGTGCGTGAAGCCGCGGTAGCCGAGCGTGGCGGGCAGGGCGCCCGCGTCGAGCGTCATCTGGCGAACGTGGTCGTCGATTGTCTGCGTCGTGATGCCCGGCACGATGATATCGTACAGGGAGTCGAGGATCTGCGCAGACAGCAGGCCTGCCCGCCGCATGCCGGCGAAGCCCTCTTCCCCGTGCAGCTTGATCGTTCCATCGCGCGCCTGACGGGCGTCTGTTTCGGCGGTTACATAGGTAGTCATCACGACAATATAGGGTTAGGGCGCGGCCATGACCAGCCAGCGTATATGGACCGCCGCCCTCGCCGTGATCGGCGACGAAATCCTGTCGGGCCGCACGCAGGACAAGAATATCGCGCAGATCGCGCTGTGGCTGAACCTGCAAGGCATCCGCCTGCGCGAGGTGCGCGTCGTTCCCGATGTCGAGGAGGCGATCGTCGAGGCGGTGAACCAGCTGCGTGCGCGCAACGACTATCTGTTCACGACCGGCGGCATTGGGCCGACGCATGACGACATCACCGTGGATGCGGTCGCGAAGGCGCTGGGCGTCGAGGTGGTCGTGCATCCCAAGGCGCGGGCGGTGCTCGAAAATTATTACGAGGCGCGGGGCGGCATCACCGAGGCGCGACTGCGGATGGCGCGGGTGCCCGACGGGGCGACGCTGATCGAGAACCGCATGTCGGGCGCGCCAGGCATCCGCCACGGCAATGTGTTCATCATGGCGGGCGTGCCGCACATCACGGCGATGATGCTCGACGCGCTGTCGGGGACGCTGGAGGGCGGCGCGCCGTTGCTCAGCGCGACGATCGGCTGTTGGGTCGCGGAAAGCGAAGTCGCCGACCTGCTGCGCATGACCGAGAAAGCGCATGAGGGGTGCCAGATCGGCAGCTATCCCTTTTTCCGCGAAGGACGCGTGGGCGCGAATTTCGTGGTGCGCTCGACCGACCAGGACGTGCTCGACACCTGCGTGGCGGCGCTCAAGGCAGGGCTCGAGGCCACGGGACGCGAGACGGTGGCGGGCGGAATCTAAACCGGCTGCACCCGGGGCAGCTGCCGCAACATGACCAGCGCCAGCGCGCCGAAGATCGCCGCCACCGCAAAGGCCGCTCCTGGGAAGTAAAAGGGGGCCGCGCCGCTGGTGAACCAGGCCATCGGCTGCACCAGGACGAGCGGGCCGATGATCGAGCCGATGCCGAGCGCCATCGACGAGATGCCTTGCACTTCACCCTGTGTTTCGGGCGTGGCGCGGCGGCTGAGCATGGCCATCAGGCTGGGTTGGACGAAGCTCTGCAGCGCGATGAAGCCCATGGCGAAGAATGCCTGCAGCGTCGTCTGGACAAATGCATAAGCGACGAACCCGCAGATCGCGACGACGAGGCCGATCGTCGCGGCATCGCGCTCGCCAAAGCGCTTTACGGCGCGGCCGGTCAGGAAGATCTGGCTGAGCGCGATGGTGACGCCGACGGCGGCGAGGCTGAGGCCGATCATGCGCGGCGACCAGCCAAGCTGGGCGATGGCGTAGAAGCTCCAGGTCAGCGGATAGACGAGGCTGGCGATCTGCCAGATGACGAGGACGGCGGCCACGCCGAGCATGCCCGGTGCGGCGCGCGCCGTCTTTAGCGCGCCGAATGGGTTGGCGCGACGCCAGTCGAACGGACGGCGGTGCGCGGCGTCGAGCGTTTCGGGAAAGACGACGAGGCCGTAGAGCACGTTGAGGGCGGCCATGGCGGAGGCGGCATAGAAGGGTGCGCGCGGGCCCATTTCGCCCAGCAGGCCGCCGATCGCCGGGCCCAGCACGAACCCGATGCCGAAGGCCGCGCTGACATAGCCGAAGGTCTTGGCACGGTCCTCCGGCGTGGAGACGTCGGCGACGGCCGCCATGGCGGGCGCATAGCTTCCGCCGAAGGCGCCGGACAATACGCGCCCGATGAAGATGAGCGGTAGCGTGTGGGCAACCGCAAGCAGCAGATAGTCGAGCGCGAGGAAGCTGAGCGCCGCGAGCAGTACCGGGCGGCGGCCAAAGGCGTCGGACAGATTGCCCAGCACGGGCGCTGAAAAGAACGACGCCACTGCCATCGCCAGCCCCATCCAGGCGCCGATGCCGATGGCCTGGCTCAAGTCGATCCGGCCGATCGTCATGAGAAGCTGGGGCAGCACGGGCATGATCAGCCCGAAGCCGATCGCGTCGATGAAGATGGTGACGAGGACAAACAGGGCGGAATGATTACGTGCCGCCATGACGTGATGCCCCCCCGGTTTGAGAGCGACGCGGTCGCACGGAAAGCCGCGTGGCTCAAGGGGGCGCGCACAATGCATGAACGGGCCGGGCCAAAGGTCACAAAAGTCACGCGAAGTCGGCCGGAAACTCCGTTCAACCGTTGCTCTCGCGCGACGAACCGAGGGCCGGGAAAGGTGTCGACCGGGGCAAAGAGCGGTGCGGCCATAGGGTCGCGTAGGTCGACGATGACCGAAGCCTTTCGTGTAGGACAGCGGTTTTTTGCCGGTCGGGATGCAAGGGGAATGGGGGTGCGCCCCAGTCTCGGTCGTTCAGCGACGTTCAGCAGCCTTCGGAGACCGGTCGTCAGAATGTACGGTCGGCGACGGCTACACTGCTCAAATGTCACCGCTTCTCGGAAGAGGGCGTCAGGTCAATACACGGCCAGCGAGCACCTGCAGTCGAGCCGCTGCATCATGAGCCTCGTCTTCGATAAAGCTTTCGGCTGCGCGGTAATCCACAGCCAGATTTGAAGCCAACGCCGCCTTTCGTGTCAGACGATCGACATTCGTAAACGCCGCGCCGGGCCGCTTGGCGTCAACGGCGAAGAGCGGCCCAGCGACAATCTCCGCAATTCGCGTCCCGTCGGCAGCAATTCCCAAATGCGTGGCAGCCGCCGCGAGCGTCGGCGCAGGATTGGCGAAGAATTGCTCGGCGTCGATCACCCGGGCATTGGGCAGCACCTGGCAGGCTGCGGCGAAGTGCCGTTGCTGTACCATCCAGAGTGCCGCGGCGCGCTCGGCATCGCCAGCGTTGCCGAGCGACGGCAGGAACCCGGCGAGCTGGGCGGTAACGCCACGTACCCAACTGCGGTGCCCCTCGGTGCGCAGCACGGCGCCAAGGTAATCGCGCAGGCTAGAGGTCAGAAAGATGACGCGGGCGTGAGGGGCGAGGGCGACGATTTCTGGGAGAATGAAGTTTACCGGGACGTTTGCCTTTATAAGTGTCGGACTGCCGGCATCGTAACGCCGTCCGAGAAGGGCCAGCACTGCCGGCAAAAGTGACCTGTCCGACGCAAGCGCGAGCTGGCGAAGTGCCAGCGGCTCTCGAAGTACGAGAGTTCCGTCGAGGGCTTCCAGAGCACGCGCGAGCAAAGTCGAGCCGCAATGTGCGATGTGGAAAATCCAGGTCACAGGGAGGGGCGGCGGCGCCTGCCTGGCAAGCTGCACGGGCCGCATTCGCTCATGGCCCTCGCGCGCGGGTGAAATGCGTGCATCGAGGAAGATAGAGCGACGATAGGCCGCGCGATCCATCGGCACCAGAATCGCCTCGCCACCTTCGAACGAGTGGAGATAGACGTCGGGCGATTCGAAATTAAAAAACATTGTATTACAATGTAGCTAACTCCGTTCCGCCCGGCTATCGGCGACGGATGGCCTGTATCTGCCTGCCTCAATTCGCGAGGCCTTATGCACTTGTCGAAGCCGAAGGCGAGCAATCGCTGGAAGAGCTTCCTGGCGCCACGATCGAGCAGCTTTACCGCGCCCACGGAGCGATTCTATTGCGCGGCTTTGCGGCGGACGTGCACACGTTTGGTGCCTTCGCGCGCCGCTTTTGCCGTACCGCAGCAGTCAACGAGAGCCCCGGGCGCGAACCGCTGGACGCCGGGCAGAATGTTTATTCCGTCGACGGAGGAAGGGACGCCTTCGCCCTGCACCCCGAATTGTCGCGCGAGCCGTGGAAGCCCGACGCGGCGTTTTTCTGTTGTCTTGCTGCCCCGCGCAGCGGCGGCGCGACGACGATCTGCGACGGGATTGAGCTGGCTGCGATGCTGCCCAGGCCTGTATTCGACACGCTGAAAAACCGGCGGCTGGTTTACGTCATGCCGACATGGCCCGCCCTGCTAGATTACTGGCTCGGGACCGAGACGCCGGACGCGGAGCTGCTGGCGGCACCGCCCGTCGGCTGTCCTTACGGCTTCCTTTTGCTGCCCGATGGCCGGATCCTGCGTCATTTCTCGCGTCCGGCCCTCCACAAGCCGATGTTTGCCGATGGACTGGCATTCGGCAACTTCCTGTTGTTCGCCCGGTTCGTGCGCGGGCGCCGCGATTTTCCGTTGCTCGACGACATGACTCCGGTGCCAGAGGTCGCATTGCAGGCCATCAAGGCTGCAGGGGATGCGCTTACCGTCGAAATCAAGTGGCGCGACGGCGATTTGCTGAGGCTCGATAACACGCGCTTCATGCACGGCCGCACCGCAATCGAGCCGACAGGCGAGCGACGCATCGCGACGTTTTTCGGCTACCTCGATTTCGCACAGCCAGACCCCGAAGAGCCGCGCGATCCGATCTGGCGGCGCGAGGACTTCGTCCCGCCCGCTCACCCCGCGCCACGCTCTTAGCGAGGTTCCACGTGAGTTGGTGCAGCAGGAACCTACATCCCTGCTGCACCAATCCAATCATTGAATCGAAACCGGAAACTTACGCGGCCTGTGCTGCCTTTTGCGGCTGCCCGCGACGACGCAAGGCTGCACCCATGGTCCCGAAGCCCAGGAGCATGAGAGCCCAAGTGCCGGGTTCGGGCACGGCAGGGGTTGCGGCCGAACTGAACGTGCCCAGCCGCGCGTTGCCGTAAAACGCCTGTCCACCCGCAACCGAGTAGCCGAGGCTCTGTGAAAGGTTCAGGCGGTTGTTCCCCGTGAACGTCAAAGCAGGGTCGTAGGTCAACCCGGCGATCGGTGCGTTGAACAGCGAATTGTCGAGCCTGAATTCGAACGTCGTCAGCCCGTTGGTCGTTGTCGACGCAACGTTGAATAGCGAGGATGCCAGCGCAACGCTGCCGCCGGCGCCGGGCACGAAGGCATTGACGCCGGTCAGGCCGATCTCAAAGCCCAAGTCCGAACCGCTGCGCGTGGCGGAATCGAGGTCGAAATACAGATTGGCGAAAGGCCCTACGGCGTCGCCACCGGTCTGGGTGACGAGCCCGAACAGCGATCCGTTGCTGTCGAGCAAGTTGATCGTGTAGCCCGCCGTCGCCTGATTGGTCGGCGTGCCGAAGTTGCCATTCGGCGCCAGAGGATTGGTTGCGACCGTTGCGGTCGAGCCTCCGGCATATTCGGTCCCGCCGGTGTTCTGGCCGTCCACGGTCTGTGCAACGGCTGGCATCGCACATGCGGCAAGAACGAGTGCCGCCAATTTCGTCATCTTCATATTGACCTCCCTAAGCTAAACTACATTACAAAAAAGATCGACCGCTTGCGCTGTGCAAGTCGGGCCCACGATACATTGGGCGTTGTGGTTATCACGGCGAACATGGCATGGCCGCGGCGCGCACGCATAGTAGAATTACGTGTCTTTTCAATCTCATAATGAGACATTTGTGTTGGCAGGACGGCGCTTGTCAGGCGCTCGCAACAATCCCGTCGATCCGGCGCAATGTCGCAACGAAGGCGCGCAGCTCGTCCGCGCCGATCCCCCCGAAAATCTGTTTCTCAAGTTCGAGGGCCTTGGGGGCGACCTGCGCGTAAAGTGTCCGGCCCTCGTCACTGAGCGCGAGGTCGTGCGAGCGGCGGTCGGTGGCGCTGGGCGCGCGCGAGACTAGGCCGCGCGTGGTGAGTGCGATCGCTGCCCGGCTGACGGTGACCTTGTCCATGCCGGTGCGGGCGCAGATCGCGGCTTGGGTGATGCCATCGTGCTCGGCGATCACGGCCACGAGCCGCCATTCGGGGATCGTCAGGCCGAACAGGCTTTCGTAGGTGCGCGCAATGGCTTCGCTGACGAGGTTCGACGTGTACGACAGACGATAAGGGACGAAGTCGTCGAGGCGGAGCGTGCTCATGACGCGGTCGTATCAATTGACACGACCCGGTCAACTCCATATCGTTACATCTGATACTATATCGGAGCAAACGTGCATGACCGACCTGTACGAAAACCCCCTTGGCCTCGACGGGTTCGAGTTCGTCGAGTTTGCGGCGCCCGAGCGCGGGCTGCTGGAGCCCGTGTTTGCGGCCATGGGGTTCAGCCATGTCGCGCGGCACCGGTCGAAGGATGTCGACCTGTGGCGGCAGGGGGGGATCAATCTGATCGCCAATTACGAGCCGAAGTCGCCAGCCGCCTATTTCGCCGCCGAACATGGCCCGTCGGCCTGCGGCATGGGCTTTCGCGTCCGCAATGCGCGCGTTGCCTATGACGAGGCATTGGCGCGCGGGGCCGAGCCGGTCGAGACGCGCACCGGGCCCATGGAACTGCGCCTGCCCGCGATCCGAGGCATTGGCGGCGCAATCATCTACCTGATCGACCGGTACGAGGGCGAGAACGGCCAGCTGTCGATCTATGATATCGATTTCGATTATTTGCCCGGAGTCGAGCGCAATCCGGTCGGCGCCGGCTTCCGGCTGATCGATCACCTGACGCACAATGTCTATGGCGGGCGGATGGACCATTGGGCCAAGTTCTACGAGCGCATCTTCAACTTCCGCGAGATCCGCTATTTCGACATCAAGGGCGAATATACCGGACTGACCAGCCGCGCGATGACCGCGCCCGACGGCAAGATCCGCATTCCGCTGAACGAGGAAGGCAAGCAGGGCGGCGGGCAGATCGAGGAATATCTGCGCGCCTACAACGGGGAGGGCATCCAGCACATCGCGCTGATCTGTGACGACCTGATCGCCTGCATCGACCGGCTGCGCGCGAGCGGCGTGCCGCTGATGGCGCCGCCGCCGGCCACTTATTACGCGCAGCTCGACGACCGCCTGCCGGGGCATGGCGAGCCGGTCGAGGACCTGAAGGCGAGGGGCATATTGCTCGACGGATCGACCGAAGGCGGCGACCCGCGGTTGCTGCTCCAGATTTTCGCGCAGGCGCAGATCGGGCCGGTGTTCTTCGAATTCATTCAGCGCAAGAAGGACGAAGGGTTCGGCGAGGGCAATTTCACCGCGCTGTTCAAGAGCATCGAGGCTGACCAGCTCGAGCGCGGGGTTCTGGCGGACGCGCTGCAATGAGCGCGCTGCCCTTCACCCTCAACAAGATCCACCACGTCGCCTATCGCTGCCGCGACGCCAAAGAGACGGCTGGCTGGTATGCGCGCATGCTGGGCATGACGTTCCAGACGGCGTTTTCTGAGGACCATGTACCCTCGACGGGGGCGTACGACCCGTACATGCACATCTTCCTCGATTGCGGGGGCGGCAATGTCATCGCGTTCTTCGAACTGCCTAAGCAGCCGGAGATGGGCCGCGACCCGAACACGCCCGAATGGGTGCAGCATATCGCGTTCCAAGTGGCCGATTTCGACACGCTGAAGGCGGCAAAGGCGCACCTCGAAGCCAATGGCATCGACGTGCTGGGCCCGACATTTCACGGGATCTTCAGGTCGATCTATTTCTTCGACCCGAACGGCCACCGGCTGGAGCTGGCCTGCGACATCGGCACGCCGGACCAATATGCCGAACTCGCACGGGTTGCACCGCTGATGCTCGACGAATGGTCGCGCACGAAGACCGCGCCGCGCCATGCCGACTGGCTGCATGTGGACCCGGGCTCGCTGGCGGAGTAGGCCTTGGGCCGAACGATAAAATAGCGGAGAGAGCCTTGAAACTTGCCTCACTCAAGGGTGGCCGTGACGGTCGCCTCGTCGTCGTGTCGGACGACCTCGCCTGGTGCGCGGATGCCAACCATATC